>JAHCKU010000025.1 GCA_026125625.1 Burkholderiales bacterium
GTACCAGGCTGCCTGGGCCGCGTCGATGCGACCTATCTGGAACAGGCCCATGCCGCGCCGAAACTCCTGTTGCGCGCGCTCGGAGGCATCGGACGGCTGCGGCTGCTGGTCGATACGCTCCTGCGCTTGGGGGGGCTCGAGTGTCGATGGGGCGGGCTGCCCTGCCGACTCCTCCGTCTGCGGCATCGATTCCGGTACGGCGGGCTCGGTCTCTGAGGACGGTGCAGCCCATCCCTCTTCTTCTTCGGTGCGTGCCGGTTCGGTGAGTGCCGGATCCTCTGCATTTCCGGGCGCCGCCGGTCCTGCTTCGGGCACCGGCAGCGGCTGTTCGTCACCATTCTCCGGTGGCGCCATGGTGGTGATGGGAGCCTGGACCGTCGGCGACGGTCGTTCGGGCGCTGCTGCGGGATCCGGCGCGGCCGCCCACCACCAGCCGGCGGCGATCAGCAGGAGGATCAGCGCCAGGACTGCCCAGCCGTAGGCCGGCAAGCGCGGGCGTGCACTGCCCGGAGCAGCTTTGACCTGCGCCGGCAGCGCATCGGCGTCGCTGACTTCTGGGGCGTTGCGCTTTTCGAGGTCCTTCAGGACACGGTTGATCAGGCTCACCGCAGCCACCACCAGGCGGCAGCCCCGCCCAGCAGGACAACCGCCAGCACGATCCACCAGCCGATCGAGAACTGCCTGGCAGCCGGCGTATCCTCCACGGCAGCGCGCACGTGACGCGCCAGCACTTTGTGGCCGCCCTCGCCATATACCAGCAGCAATGCCTTGTGCGCGATGATGTTGACCAGGCGCGGGAGGCCGGTGCTGGCGGCATACAGGGCATCCACTGCACGTCGGCTGAACAGCGGCTTGCCGCCGTATCCGGCCACACGCAGGCGGTGCGCCAGATAAAGCAGCACTTCGTCGCGGGTGAGCCCGCCCAGGCGATACTCGAAAGTGATGCGCTGGCGCAGCTGGCGCACCGACTCCTGGCTGAGCTTGTCGTCCAGCTCGGACTGACCGAACAGGACGACCTGCAGCAGCTTGCTTTTCTCCGTCTCCAGATTGCTGAGCAGACGCAACGCTTCCAGCGTGTCCAGCGGCATCGCCTGGGCCTCGTCCAGACACACCACCACGCGCCTGCCGGCGGCGGCGAACTCCAGCAATGCCTGGTTGAGGCGCTTGAGCACCTGATGCTGATCGAGATCGCCCGTCACTGCCACGCCCAGTTCCTCGGCCAGCGCATGCATCAACGCCTTCGGCTCCAGGAAGGGGTTGGGGATGTAGGCGGAAACGAAGCGATCGTCCAGCGTGGAGAGGAAGCGCCGGCACAGCAGCGTCTTGCCGGTGCCGACCTCGCCGGTGATCTTGATGAAGCCCTCACCCGAGGTGATCGCCACCAGCAGGGTATTGAGCGCTTCCTGGTGAGCGTTGCAGGAGAAGACGAAACTGGTGTCGGGGGTGATTCCGAAGGGCGCTTCGTGCAGACCGAAATGGCTGAGGTACATGGCCGCGCTCAACCCGCTCCGCGGCACGTGCCGCCATCGCCTGCCTGCCGTCCTTCACCGCTCTCCCGGCCTTCCGGCTGGACGTGTACCGATATCCGTCCAGGCGCTGCCGCACGTCGCGAAGATCCTGCTTCCACGTCTCGTTGCTCTGAATGATGTTGGCCTGAGCAGGGTGACCGGTTGGTCTTCTGCGTGTGCCGGTTAGTGTTATAGGGGCAGACTGCTTCTTCCGCAGGCGCAGAGTTCCCTCCATCAGCCTGCCGATTGCCAGGATATTACCGTCCCCGGCGCCTGCGATGGTATCGCGCTCGCGCTGCGCCGCCTGATCGCGGCACGTCATCCATCATTACACTGCCAGCCAGGCCCGATCCAGACTCAAGGTGTACAGGGTAAGCGTGAGGGTGACCCGCGGATGATCCGCCCGCAGTACCACCTTGCCCCATGTCAGCTGCCAGGGCTGGCGCTCGAGCCTGTCCACGTAGTCGATCAGCGCCGGGTAGCTGCCTTCCACCACCACTTCCACACCGTGACGAAACACCTGGACCGGGATAGCCGACTCGTCCCGGGCGGAAGCAGCCGTGCCGACTTTGCGCTCGATCGGCGCAGGCGGCAGATTGCGCAGCGATACCAGGCGTACTCGCGATGTGCCGCCGAGCAGTTGCTGGAGGACGTCGGCCATGCGTTCGGGCGCGAGCAAGGCGCCCTCGCCCATGCCCTGCAATTCGCGCCGCAGGCCATCCGCATGGGCACGCGCGGCGACGTCGGGGTCGGTGCTCAGCGTGCGCAGGGCTTCCGCCTGCCGTGCCTGGGCAGCAGCCAGCAACTGCTGCTGCCCAGACACTTGCATCAGCGCCGAGGCCCGCCGCGCGAGGGCGGGCTCGATCCAGCCGAGATAGCCGATGGCAGCCACCACGAAAACGAATGCCGCGACGAGCGCCATGCGCTCCCGCTGCATGCGAGCGTCCAGCCACCGTTCCATCGCTGTCCAGCTGCCCTTCATCGTCCGCCCTCGAGCGCTCCATCGGCGGTCTGGGCCGCGTCCTTTGCGTCGGCGGTAGCCAGGCGGAATTCCAGGTGATTCGGCGCGGCCCGCGGCCGCTCCATCGCGAGCGTGGCGAAGGTGCGCCCGCGCAACACGGATTCCTCACGCAAACGATGCAGATAGTCGGGCAGCAGGCGCGCGTCGGCGGTGCGGCCCTGAATCACGATGTCGCGACCGCCAGCGGTGATGCTCAACCCGGTAAGCTCGATCCCGTCCATGCGCTGGCGCGCGAACGCGCGCAGATATTCGGATACGCCTTCGGTATCGCCCAATCCGCCACGCTCGATCATTGCCGTGAGCTGCTTTCGCCCTTCGATCATCGCCTGCAGCGACTGCAGCTCGGCAAGCACCGCGGGATCGGGTTTGCGCGCGCCCGCTTCGCGCATCAAGCGTGCAGCCTCGGCGTGCGCGGCGGCAAGCTGCGCTTGCTGTTGCGCCGCAAGCCACTCGGCACGCGCGCCCGCGTACTGCGCGGCGAACGCGATGGTGCCCGTGAGCAGCGCAGCTGTGAGCATCGCAACCAGGCAGCGACGCCCCGTGACGTGTTCGACCCGGGGAGCCAGCGCGAGATTGAACAGATTGATCTGCTGGCTCACTTCCCGGCCTCTCCACGCATGGCCGCGCCGATGATGTGCACACAGGCGTGCTGGCGGGCAGGGTCGGCAAGCTCCGGGACGGCCGACAGATCCAGGGCATCGTCCAGCTTCAAGGGCTCGACCGGCACATCCAGGTTGGATTGCAGGCGCGGCAGCAGAGCCGGCACCGGCGTGACCAGCAGGCGCGACACGACCACATGGCCGAACTGCCGTTCGAAATGGTCGAGCGAGCGCTGCAGCTCGAGCACCAGCCTGTCCAGCGCCTGTGTTCGCACCTCGCCGGAGGCATCGACCAGCTGCGACAGGCCGACATCGGTGCGTCGGGCGAGATACAGCTCGCCGTCGCGCGTGATGGTGAGCAGTCCGCTGCGTTGATTCACGCACAGCAAGGCCAGTCCCCGATCGGGCTGCTCGAACAGCCGCGCGACGTTACGTTGTGCCATCTCGGGCACGTCGATGGCATGCAGTGGAAACCCGGCGTCGTGAAACAGACGCATGCGCGCCGCCACCTCGGTGTTGCGCGCGGACACTGCATAGACGTACTGTGCCCGCGCGCCGTTGCGGACATCGCCACGAACATGCACGACATCCACGGTGGCCTGATCCACTGGATAGTCGATCAGCTCGGTGAGCTTCCAGCGCACCGCTTCGCGCATCTCGGCCTCCGGCACGGCCGGCGCTTCGGTGAGCTGCATCTGGTAGCCGCCCGCCTCGAGCAGGTTGGAGCACATCCAGTGCGTGGGCCCGAGCGCCCGGCGCACGCGGCCGAGCGCTTCCACGGGGCTGCCGTCATAGGCATGGCTCTGACATTGCAGCAGGGCGCAACCTTGCGTGCCGCGCGCGACCAGGGCGAGCTCGATGCGGTCGTCGTGCACGGCCACGGCCAGCCAATCGGCCTGGCGCGCACGCCGCCGTAGGAACGGAGATCGCATGAATGGAATTCGCGGAGAGGGTGGCTGCTGCGGTTCGACGAATGTCATGTCGTGCAAAATCTGCACCAGCGATCACCGCACGAGCTGCGACGCAGGGTCAGCATCGATGGCTCCGTGCAGCGATGGCATTCAGGCATCGGCTCACCGTCACTTCTACCGTGCGGGAAGCGCGGTTGGGTCGATTGGCGACACCGATGGTTGCCGTGGCGGAGATGCGATACATACCGATGGTGCGCGTCAGCTCTGTGCCGGACGCCGGTCCGGTGCAGGTCACGCTGACGGCGAACGGTGCCAGATCCTGGGTCAAGGTCAACGATTCCGGTGACGACCAGCAATCGGGAAGGAAAGCAGCGGGTGCGGCCTGCGTGTCGAGGATGCGGGATACACCCCACTGCGTGCCGGCGCACGCGGCCTGATCGGCGCGCACACTCTGCAAATCCAGTGCGGAGGCCGCGTGCGGCAGTCTTGAAAAGCTCACCAGGGCAGCGGCCAGCGCCGCCAGGACGACCAGAACGAAGATGGCCGAGACGATACCGAACCCCTCTTGATGCGCGCGTGTCATGTCTCTTCGCTCACGGTGCGTTGCCGACGTGGATCTGCTGCACCAGACGCACGCTGTCCCCGCCGGTATACGTCAAGGTGAGTCCGATCGACACCACACCGCCGCGCGTGGCAGGCGCGTCCGGTTCGTAAGCGAAGCTGCAGGCGCTCACGTCCTGCGCCAGCAAGGCGTTGGGAACGGACGGGAAAGACACCGGTTGCACCGCGGTCGGCGCATAGCCCCAGTAGCGGCGCACTTCGCCCGCTGCAGGATGGACAGCGTCGGGAATGCAGGCGTAGGTGACCGTATCCTCCACCACGTGGAAATGCGCGTCGGGAGAAGGCCGCGGGAATGCCACCGCGGGTGACAGCGTGATGTTGTTTCCCGAGACGGCGCTGACACGCCTGAGGTTGCCCACGCTGCCCAGATACGCGTTCGAAGCACCGGAGCCGGGACCGAGGTTGTGGACCACGATCGCATCCCCGGCCACGATCGGTCTGGTCGGCATGAAGCCGAGCACCTCGAAGCGATAGGGCGTGGCCGCGTGTCCGAATTCCAGGACCTCGCCGCCTCCGTCCGAGTCGGGTGCGGCACGGTAGCGGCCCGTGCCCTTGGTCAGCAGGAATTCCAGATAGACGTTGCCGCCGAGGCTGGTCACGCGCACGCTGTTGGGCAGGGCGCGCCGCAGATCGACAGCCAGGCGCCGCAGCGCGGTGTCGGCGAGATCGGAGAGCTGCGCCCGTTGCATGGTGTCGAAGTAGCCCTGTACCGGCGTACGAATGAAGGCAGCCACCATCGCGGCGATGACGCCGGTGACGGCGATGACGACGACGGCTTCGGTAAGCGTGAATCCACGCTGCGTGCCGCTGCGCACGTTGTCCGCAAACCTGCGGCAGGGACGCTTCATGGCAAGGGTAGCGCGTAGCGCGTGCGATAACCCTGCAGGCGCACTGCTTCGTTGCCCGGCCCGGTCACCGAAACGGTGATCAGAAGTGCGTCCGGCACGCTGAACGCCGCGTTTCCCAGCGGGGTGGGTTCCACGCGCACGCTGGCATGGTAGCCGGCGTGCGCGGCGGTGACGTCGCGACGCCCGGAAAGCGCGGCGACGTCCGCCGCACAGGGCGTTGAGTCGTCCGTTGTCCAACCGGCTCCGGCAAGGCCGCCATCGTCGGCATCGCAACCAGGCAGCGGCATGCGCTGCATCTCCTCCAGCAGACTCTCCGCGATGGTCAGTGCCTGCTTGCGCACCAGCGGGTCGCTGCCGTGCAGGAGCGTGACGTTCACAGCCGCCAGCACGCCCAGCGAAGCGATGCTCACCACCAGAATGAACACGATGGTCTCGATCAGCGTCAGGCCGCCGCAGCGCTCAAGGATGCGCATAGCCGGTCTCCTGCTCCACCGTGAACGTGCGTGCCGGCGCGACGCCACCGATGGTGAAGACCACCGGCGCGGTGCTCGGCCGCCCCAGACCATCGAAGCTGAAGAGGGTTGCGCTGCTGGTGAGCGTGAGGCCGGCGCTGCCGGCCTGCACGCCGAGAGGCCCACTGCCGGCGGGATCGGCAACCGGCGCGGAACAGGCGGCATCGAAGCACAGAGAGAGCGCGTTGCCTGCGGTCACCACGAACACCGGGACGTCCTGGGCCACGGCCACCTTCTGCGCATAACGCACCATGGCCAGCGCGCGATCGTGCAGCGCCAGCGTGTCGACATCGCGCCGGCCCATGAGGCGCGGCAGGACCATCACCGCGAGAACGGCCAGCACCATCATCACTGTGCAGATCTCGATGAGCGTGAAGCCGCGTGTGCGCACCTGCGTTGCCACGTGAGCAACCGTGTGTAGATATCGCGTGCGCGACCGCCCGCCGCGCGGGACCTGCCTAGTGCGAACAGATCACCGTCGCCACGGCGCTGCTGCCTTGCGGGCCGAGGAGGTTGCAGGAGAGCGGAAAGCCTTCGGTTTGCTGCGCGGCGGTGCAGGTGGCGGTCGACGCCGGATCCACCGAGTATCCGTTCGGCAAGGTACCGCCGGTAAGCAGAGTGGGAATGTCGCCGTCCTGGCAGCCGTTGATCTCGGCGGTTCCGGGCTTCGACGTACTCACCAGACGGGCGGAGAAGTTCAGGGCCGTGGCTGCGGCGATCGCGCCGGCAACACCCTGGGCAGCCGCCGCGCCAGCCTCGCCGCGCAGGTCGATGAACCTGGGCAAGGCAACCGCGCCCAGGATGCCGAGAATGACGAGGACCACGATCAGTTCGATCAGGGTAAAACCACGTTGCTTCATGAAACCTCTCCAGGTCGATTCGTCAAGGGTCGATTCGTCAACGGACTGTGCTCCGCACGCCTTGCATCGATCCGCTTCATGAGGCAACGCGCATCGCGAGACTTGTCCGAAGCTTTCCTGGGCACGAAATTCGGCAGAATTTGCCGGATCTTGAGGGCTGCAGCGCTTTCACCACGAAGCCGAGGAAGTGGCATTCGCAGCCGCGTCTACCCTGGTGCTTTGCTCTGCATGGCGACCTGCCCCAGATCCCATATCGGCAGGAACACCCCGAGCGCGACGATGAGAACCAGGACGCCCAGCAGCAGGATCAGCACCGGCTCGATCTGGGCGCCGAGCGTTTTCAGGTCGTACTGCACCTCACGTGTATACATGCCGGCCACCTCGTCCAGCATGTCGTCCAGCGAGCCGGACTCCTCGCCCACCAGCATCATCTGCAGCGCAACCGGCGTGAACACCTGCGAATTGACAGCGGTACGCAGCACGCTTTCGCCCCGCTCGACACCCTCGCGCATGCGCTCGATACGCTCGCCCAGATAGCGGTTGTCCACGACTTGTGCCACCAGGGTCAGACCCTGCACCGCGGGAACGCCGCTACGCAAGGTCAGCGCCAAGCTGTGAGCGAAGCGCGCCAGGGTCGCCTTGAGCACGATCGGTCCTGCGATCGGTATGCGCAGCTTGAAGCGATCCCAGCGATGGCGGCCATCCCCGGTCGCGAGCCAGGCACGAAACCCTGCCAATGCACCGGCAGCGGCGACCAGCATGAGCCACCAATACTGGAGACAGAAGTCCGACATGGCGAGCAGGGCGCGCGTCACCAGCGGCAGCTGCGCGCCGAAGGCACGGTAGGCCGCAGCGAATTGCGGTATGACGAACAGATTGATCACGGCCAGCGCCACCAGCATGACCGCCACTACGAAGACCGGATAGCGCAGCGCCGATTTCACCTGGTTGCGCATCTCTTCCTGAAACTCCAGATGATGAAACAGCCGCAGGAAGATCTCCTCGAGCCGGCCGGTGGTCTCGCCCACATACACCATGGCCACGTAGAACGGCGAGAACACCCTGCCCTGGCGCTGCAACGACGCGGACAGGTCACGCCCGCTTTCCAGGTTCTCGCGCACGTTGCGCAGGGCCTGCTTGAAGGCAGGATTGCCGCTCGATTCCTGCAGTCCGGCCAGCGCGCGCAGGATCGGCACGCCGGCCTTGAGCAGCGAATACATCTGACGGCTGAACAGCAGCAGATCGATCGTCTTGACCGATGGATCATGCCGGCGCTGCGCCGGGCGTGGGTGCCCGGCAGCTGCGGCGGCCGGCTGGATGCGCACCGGCGTGATGCCGCTGCCGGCCAGAGCGGCCGCGACCGCGCCGCTGTCCATGCCTTCGGCCACCCCTTCGATCAGGGCGCCGTGCGCGTCACGGCCGCTGTAGGTGAATTGCGCCATGACGTCAATCGTCCGCCTGGGTGGACACGCGCATTGCCTCCTCGACCGTCGTGACTCCGCGCGCGGCGAGCATGGCGGCATGCCGCCGCAACGTGCGGCCCGCCATCTGCTGTCTGGCAGCCTCCAGGAAGCTCGACGGATCGCCATCGCTGGCCGCCTGCACCACTGCACGGGTCATGTCCAGCATCTCGTACACGCCGGTACGGCCCATATAGCCGGTGGCGTTGCATTGCGCACATCCCTTCCCGTGCAGGAAACGCGGGTGGATCCCGTCGAGGTCCGGCTCCTGCTGCAGCCACTGCACCTCCGCCGGCTGCAGCAGATGCGCCTGCGCGCAACCGTCGCACACCTTGCGCACCAGACGCTGCGCCAGAACCAGCCGCAGCGACATCGCCATCATGTAACGCGGCGCGCCCATATCCACCAGGCGCATCGGTGTGCTCATCGCATCATTGGTATGTACGGTGGACAGCACCACATGACCGGTCATGGCCGCACGCAGACCCACTTCGACCGTCTCCCGGTCACGCATCTCCCCCACCAGAATGACATCGGGATCCTGGCGCAACGCCGAACGCAACACGCGGGCGAAGGTGAGCTCGATCTTTTCCTGCACCTGCACCTGGTTGATGCGCGGCAGGCGGTACTCGACCGGATCCTCGACCGTGATGATCTTGCGCTCGGGCGTATTGATCTCGGCCAGCGCGGAATACAGGGTGGTGGTCTTGCCGCTGCCAGTGGGGCCGGTGACCAGGATCATCCCGCTCGGCCGCCGCACCGTATCACGCACGCGCTCCAGGATGTGCTCGGGCATGCCCAGCCGATCCAGGCTCAGCAGGCCCGAACCCTGATTGAGCAGGCGCATGACCACCGATTCGCCGAACTGCACCGGCATGGTGGAGATGCGCACGTCCACCCGGCCGTTGCGTACCTTGATCTGGAAGCGTCCGTCCTGCGGCAGGCGTTTCTCGGAAATGTCCAGACCGGCCATGAGCTTCAGACGCAGCACCAGCGCGGAAGCGATCCTGGGGTCGACCTCGGTCTGCACGTGCAGCACGCCGTCGATGCGGAAACGGATGACCAGACGCGCTTCCTGCGGCTCGATGTGGATGTCGGAGGCGCGCACACTCGTTGCATCCTCGAACATCGTCTGCAGCAGGCGCACCACCGGCGCATCCTCGACCGTGGTGCCCGCACTCGGCACCACGAAATCGATGCTGTCGTCACCCAGTTCCTGGCCCAGCTCGTGTGCCAGGCCCGAGATCTCTTCGGTGCGGCGATAGATGCGGTCGATGGTCTGCAGCAGCAGGGTCTCGGTGACCACGGCCAGCTGAATCTCGCGCTTGAGGATGCGCGTGATCTCGTCGTAGGCCAGCAAGTCGGTGGGATCGGCCATCGCCACGCGAAAGAACGACTCGCCGTCTTCCAGCACCAGGGCGCGGAAGCGGCGCGCCTGCGCCTCCGGCAATCTGCCGACGAGATCGGGCTTGACGCTGAAGTGCCTGAGATCGACGTAGGGAATGCGTAGCTGGCGCGCCAGGGCGTGGCTGATCTGCTCCTCGGACACGAAGCCATCGTCCACGAATACGCGTCCCAGCCTGCGGCCACTGCGCTTGTGCGCCTCCAGCGCATCGCGCAACTGCTGCGCGGTGAGCAGCCCTTGCTGCAATAGAATCTCGCCGAGACGAACTTTTTCCGGCCGGGGCATGACCTTTCCAGGGGATGACGCTGGGGAAGCTCTGAACACGTATCGCGAGACGCATGCAGAGTTCCCCAGGGTTATCGGCGCAGCACGTCCGCCTTTGAGGACCTGCCGGCCTGCTACCCGACCGCTTTCCCGGCACCTTGACCCGTCATGTTCGACGTCGTTCTGTATCGACCCGAGATTCCGCCCAATACCGGCAATGTCATTCGCCTGTGCGCGAACACCGGCTGCCGCCTGCATCTGGTCGAGCCGCTCGGCTTCCGTCTGGAAGACCGTGCGCTGCGCCGCGCCGGGCTGGACTACCATGAGTACGCGACATTGCGCGTGCATCGCGACTGGTCGGCCTGCTGCACAGCGCTGGCCGGACAGCGGTACTTCGCCTTCTCCACGCGCGGGACGCAGCGCTTCGATGGCGTCGCCTACGCCGCCGACGACGTGCTGGTGTTCGGGTCGGAGACCAGCGGTCTGCCATTGCAGCTGCTCGAGTGCTTCGAGCCTGCCCGACGGCTGCACCTGCCGATGGTGCCCGGCAACCGCAGCCTCAATTTATCGAATACGGTGGCAGTGGCGGTGTTCGAAGCCTGGCGTCAGCTCGGCTTCACCGGCAGCGACGCGCCGGGAACGTAGGCCAAAGGGATTTGCGGGCGGCGCGCCATCTGCAGCCGTTCTGCGTGGCCACCTTCCCGGCCGACCTTTACAGCGGATGCTCGTGCCGCGGCTCTCGCGACAGCAGCAACTCGACCGCCTGTGCCGGATGCAAGGCTTCGTACAGCATGCGGCACACCGCCTCGGTGATCGGCATCTCCACACCGGAGGTTTCGGCCAACCGTTGCACCTCGCGTGCGCTGTGTACGCCTTCGGCGACGTGCCCGAGCTCGCCCAGCACCTGCTCGAGCGGCTTTCCGCCGGCCATGCGCAGCCCCACCTGCCGGTTGCGCGACAAGTTGCCGGTGCAGGTCAGGATGAGATCACCCACACCGGCCAGACCCATGAAGGTCTCCAGCCGGCCGCCGAGCTTCAGGCCGAGACGCGTGATTTCCGCCAGGCCGCGGGTGACGAGCGCAGCCCGGGCGCTTTCGCCGAAACCCAGGCCATCGGAGATGCCTGCCGCGATCGCGATCACGTTCTTCGCCGCGCCGCCGACTTCGACTCCGGTCAGGTCGCTGCTGGAATAGATGCGCAGCCGCTGCGTGCGCAGCTCGCGCGCCATGCGCGTGGCAAAGGCTGCATCATCGGCAGCCAGGGTGACCGCAGCCGGCACCCCGCGCGCCACCTCCTGCGCAAAGCTGGGCCCGGACAGCATGCCGCGCGGCGCACCCGCGGGCAGCTCCTCGGCCGCCACCTCGGGCGGCAGCCTGGCGGTACCGGCTTCCAGTCCCTTGCACAGCCAGATCACCGGCAGCGGGCGGGCCGCTGCCGCGACCAGGCGCAGCGAAGGACGCAGGCCGGCCATGCTCGCCCCGAGCACGGCGAAGTCACAGGCCTGCAATGCCTCGTGTACCTGCTCTTGCAGCATCAGCTGCGGGGGAAACGCGATTCCAGGCAGATAGCGCTGGTTGCTGCGCGCGACGGTCATGTCGCGGAAGTGCCCGGGATCACGTGTCCACAACGACACCGCGTGGTGCTGCGCCAAGGCGACGGCCAGTCCCGTGCCCCAGGCGCCGGCACCCAGCACCGCGATCTTCACAGCCCCCAGACCTGGGTCACGCGCACGTAGCCCGCCATGCCGCTCGCATGGCGTACGCGCACGAAGTTGCCGGTGATTTCGATCATCTCCAGAACCACGTCCTGCTCCGCCTCGAATACCAGCGGCGCAGCCTCGTCGGCGGATGCACGCGCCTGTGCGCGGGGGACGCGCACGCTGAGCGTGCGCCTGGCGGAAAGCTGCTTGTCCTCGATCCAGGCCAGCTCGCCGCTGGCGTCGCGCACCTTGGTCCAGCCTTCCAGTATCACCACCACTTCGACCGGATAGTCGCGCGACAGGATGGACAGCGGCCGCGCCTTCACCGACGGCGCGTCGTACAACACCGCCGCGTCGACGGCGATCGACTTGTACTCGACCGCAGCGGCGGGCTGGCTGCCGAACGCCAGCCCCAGCGCGGCCACACCGGCCAGCAGGCGCGCGGCACCCATGTGCGCTAGTGCGTGACCGGCGACTCGGGCTGCGCCTGGTTGGATTGCTGCTGCTGCAGGCGTTGCTGGTAGAGCGCCTCGAAGTTCACCGGCGCCAGCAGGAAGGGCGGGAAGCCGCAGCGGCTGATCGAGTCGGACACCGTCTCGCGCGCATAGGGAAACAGGATGTTCGGGCAGGTGATGCTCAACACCAGATCGAGGCTTTCCTTGGGGAGATTGCGAATCTGGAAGATGCCGGCCTGGTGCGCTTCGACCAGGAACACCGTCTTGTCGTTGTGCACGGCGGTGGTGGTGACGCTGAGCGTGACCTCGTAATGACCCTCGTTCACCGACTTTGCCTGCGTGGTCAACTGTACGTCGACCCGCGGCGTCTCACGCTCCAGAAAAACCTGAGGGGCGTTGGGGACCTCCAGCGAGAGATCCTTGACGTAGATCTTCTCGATGGTGAACACCGCTTGGTTCTGTTGCTGCTCCTCGGCCATGATCGCCCCTCGTGGACAAACAAAAGGAGGATTCTAGCGCATGGGCCGCGCCTGGCCGGATTGCACTCAGACAGCCCGCTGCAGCCAGCTGCGCAGGCTGCGCGCATCCAGTGCGCCGGAGACACGATCCACCTCCTGTCCGCCCTTGAACAGAATCATGGTCGGGATGCTGCGGATGGCGAAGCGCGCCGCCAGTGCCTGCTCGGCATCGGTGTCGACCTTCGCCAGACGCACGTGCGTGCGCTGCTCGCGCGCCGCCTGTTCGAAGACGGGCGCCATCATCTTGCACGGTCCGCACCACTGCGCCCAGAAGTCGACCAGCACCGGCAGATCGTTGCGGGCGATGAAGGTGTCGAACGCAGCCGCCGTGAGCGAGGTCACCTGTCCGTCCAGCAGCGGCGCATGGCAGCGCCCGCACGTCGAATTCTCCTGCAGACGCGCAGCCGGCACGCGGTTGACCGCCGCGCAGCGGGCGCAGACCAGGTGCAGCTTGTCCTCGCTCATGCGTGCCGGTCAGTCGGAGTCATCGGCGAGCAGCGGGTCGAGCTCGCCAGCGCGATCCAGGGCCGACAAGTCGTCATACCCGCCCACGTGGACGTCACCGACGTAGATCTGGGGGACCGTCCGGCGCTGGCTGCGCGTCATCATCTCCACCCGGCGCTGCGGCTCGAGGTCGACGCGGATCTTGTCGATCTCCACACCCTTGCTCTGCAGCAGGCGCTCGGCCATGGAGCAATAGGGGCAGTAGCCGGTTGCATACATCGTGACGCGCTTGCTCATTGAAAACTCTGCCTTGATTTCAACAACACCCTCGCGCCACCCCGCATCAGCCCCGCGCAGTAGTTTTGCAACGGCGTGCTAACCCTTTTGCACCGGCATGCCGGCCTGCTGCCAGGCATTCATGCCCCCGCCCAGCGAGTAGACCTGAGCGAAGCCGGCTTTCTTCAGTGCGCCCGCGGCGCTCAATGAACGGTTGCCCGAAGCGCACACCAGCACGATCGGCTTGTTTTTGAATTTCTCCAACTCCTTTGCGCGCTCGCCGATCTGCTCCGCCGGTATGTTGCGAGCACTGGGAACGTGACCATTCCTGAATTCACCCTCCCCGCGCACGTCCACCACCTGGGCGTCCTGGCGATTGATCAGCTGCACCGCCTCGGCCACGTTCGCCTCGCTGGTCTGGCTGATGCGCCGGGCGATCGACGGCCAGATGAACATGATGCCGCTGACGATGGCGATCAATACCAACCAGATGTTCTTCTGCACGAATTCCACTTGAGTATCCCTATATCGAGTATTGAGCGCGATTCCCGGGCGCACCGAACTCCACCATGAGGTGCAGCGGCAGGGCTAGAATACCGCACCTGATCTGTCAAACGGCGATGCACGGCATGCATAAACTGGTACTGCTGCGCCACGGCGAGAGCGTGTGGAACAAGGAGAACCGCTTCACCGGCTGGACCGACGTCGATCTGTCGGAACGGGGACGCGAGGAAGCACGCGAGGCCGGCCGTCTGCTCAGGAGCGAGGGATTCACCTTCGATGTCGCCTTCACCTCGGTGCTCAAGCGGGCCATCCGTACCCTATGGATGGCGCTCGACGAAATGGATCTGATGTGGATCCCGATACATCATTCCTGGCGTCTGAACGAGCGTCACTACGGCGATCTGCAGGGGCTGAACAAGGCCGAAACCGCTGCGCGCTTCGGCGAGCAGCAGGTGAAGATCTGGCGGCGCAGCTACGACATTCCTCCGCCTCCACTGAGCGCGGAAGACAGCCGCCATCCAGCGACGGACCCGCGCTATCGCGACATCCCCCGCAACGAGCTGCCGTTGACCGAATGCCTGAAGGACACCGTGGCGCGCTTCCTGCCGCTATGGAACACCCACATCGCGCCGGAGGTTGCGGGCGGCCGGCGCGTGATCATCGCGGCGCACGGCAATTCGCTGCGGGCACTGATCAAGTATCTCGACCAGGTGTCCGAGCAGGACATCGTCGAGCTGAACGTACCCACCGGCATTCCGCTGGTGTACGAGCTGGATGCCCAGCTCAAGCCCATCCGCCACTACTATCTGGGCGATCAGGCGCGCGTGGCAGCGGCGGTGAACGCAGTGGCTGCACAAGGCAAGGCCGCACCCTGAGCGCGTGGCAGGCGCGAGGCGCTCCGGCCCGGCCGTGAGGTGGCAAACCGCTCTGCATCACGCATCCCGATTGTTGATTCTCTGCATCGGCGCCCTGAGCGCAGGTGCGGACGGTGCCGACCCGCAGGCATCGCTGCGTGAGCTGCGCGCTCAGGTGGCGCGCCTGACCAAGGAGCTGGCCGCGTCCGAGGCATCGCGCGCCGACGCCAGCGATGCACTGCGCGAATCGGAGCAGGCCATCAGCGACAGCAGCCGGCGCCTGTTCGAGTTGCAGACCGAGCAGGATGCGGCGCGCATCCGCATCCGGGAGCTGGAAACCCGGCAGCTGCGCCTTTCGGACGAGGTCGCCGCGCAGC
The DNA here is from genome assembly GCA_026125625.1 of Burkholderiales bacterium. Lineage (GTDB taxonomy): Bacteria > Pseudomonadota > Gammaproteobacteria > Burkholderiales > SHXO01 > SHXO01. Next base: position 15,137 of record JAHCKU010000025.1, read on the forward strand.
AGGATACCCTTGCCGGCCTGCTGTACGGCATCTATACCCGTGGCCGGACCGAAGCGGTCTCCGTCCTGCTGGCACCGGCCGATCCCAATCAGACCGCCCGCCGCCTGCGTTACCTGGGCTACGTCTACCGCGATCGCGCCGGCGCGATCGAACAGCTGCACCGGGATCAGGTACAGGTGCAAGCGCTGATGGAGGCAGGCCGGCATCAGGCCGAGGTGCTGGCAGCGCTGCAGGCGGAACAGACCAGCCAGCAGCAGTCGCTGTTGCGCCAACGCAGCGCGCGTGCGGCAGCGCTCGCACGCGTGTCTTCACAGATCGAGCGACAGCGACGCGAGATGGGCGCGCTCAAACGCAGCGAGGAGCGGCTCAGCCGCCTGGTGCAGAAGCTCGCCAAGGAACTGGCCGCACGTACCCCTGCGAAGAAGCGCGCACCCGCGTCGGACGGATCCGCCGCGCAATTGCCGCTGCCGCGCCCGGGCGCGCCGCTGGCCGCCCCGGTCAAGGGGGAACTCGCTGCCCGCTTCGGCAGTCCACGTACCGACAGCGGACTGCGCTGGAACGGCTGGTTCATCGCCGCCGCGCAAGGCACCCCGGTCAAGGCCCTGGCTGCCGGCCGCGTGGTGTTCGCGGACTGGCTGAGAGGGTTCGGAAACCTGCTCATCCTCGACCACGGAGACGGCCTGATGAGCCTGTACGGAAACAATGATGCGCTGCTCAAGGGCGTAGGCGACGAGGTGCAGGCCGGCGAGCAGGTCGCCGCCGTGGGCAGCAGCGGTGGCAACGCCGAATCGGGTCTATACTTCGAGCTACGCCTTCGGGGCAAGCCGGTCGACCCGGCGCGCTGGCTCGGCGCGCGATAGCCGACCGCATCGGTCTCCAGAAGAGTCCGTTCGGGACGATTCTAGAACCATTCGCCACAACCGCCCCGCAGCACATTAGGAAACACGCCCATGCGCACACCCGTCAAGCAAGCCGCGTTGATCGCCCTCGGGGCCGTCCTCGGCGTGCTCATCAGCCTGAATTTCTCGGCCGTGGCTCAGAAGAGCAGCAATCCGCTGCCGGTCGAGGATCTGCGGGCATTCACCGAGGTGTTCGGGCGCATCAAGAGCGACTACGTCGAACCGGTCGACGACAAGAAGCTGATCAGCGAAGCCATCAACGGCATGCTCACCGGGCTCGATCCGCACTCCGCCTACCTGGACGCGGAAGCCTTCCGCGAACTGCAGGTCGGCACCCAGGGCGAATTCGGCGGCCTGGGCATCGAGGTCGGCATGGAAGACGGCTTCATCAAGGTCATCTCTCCGATCGAGGACACGCCGGCTTTCCGTGCCGGACTCAAGCCGGGCGACCTGATCATCAAGCTGGACGAGACCAACGTGAAGGGCATGACGCTGAGCGACGCGGTCAAGCGC
>JAHCKU010000250.1 GCA_026125625.1 Burkholderiales bacterium
GCGAGGATCCCTCACTGCGTTCGGGATGACACCTCTGTGGTGCACGGTAGTCCGCTCGCTACGTTCGGGATGACGCCCCTGAGGTGCAGTAGTCCGCTCGCTGCGTCCGGGATGACATCCCTCAGGTGCAGTAGTCCGCTCGCTGCGTTCAGGATGACCACCTTTGGAGATGACACTTCGCGAGGCGTTTCCGACGACAGCGACTTGACGCTGGAAGCGTCGAAGCCGAAGGCACAAAAGAAAAAGCCCCTCCGAAGAGGGGCTTTTGGCTAAGCCTGACTTCCGCTGATTAGGAGGTGCGGCAGTTGGCCGGGACGTAACGGTTGTTGTCCTCGCTGTCGACTTCGCACACCCACACGATGTTGTCGTCCGGGATCTCGCCTGCTGCAAGTGCTTCACCACCAGCAGTAGTAGGTGTCAGAGTGATCACGATGTCTTTGGCCAACGCCGTGTAGGTAACCGTGATTATGCCATCATCCTCTACTACAATGGTATCAACGACGTCCGTCGAGTTATCAAACGACCAGCCCAAGGACAGATCGTCCTGCGCGGACATGGCGTTCTCGGAAACGGTCGTCTTCGCGGCAGCCGCCAGCACCAGACCTTCCGAGACGCGGGCGCGCACGATGTAGTCCTGATAAGCCGGCACCGCGATCGCGGCCAGAATACCGATGATCGCAACCACGATCATCAGTTCGATCAAGGTAAAACCTTTTTGCATGTGCTTCATGTGGCGTGTGCTCCTTAGGTGTTGAGGATGTCCAAACACGGTCTCCGTGTTCGCGGCCTAGTAATGCAACGGGTATGCCACCCGCGGACTTTATGGCGAGATTTGATGAATCGCACAAGAATTCCGGCGCTCGATTCGGGGCAACCCCGATGCGCCTGTGCCGGTTGAAGGAATCGGCAGAATCGCCGAACCCTCCGTTCACAAACACTTACGCGCCGCGTACGGCATGCTGCCGAGATACGGCAGCGCGATGGGTGCGTACACGATGTTTGACATCCGCGCGCCGCAAGCGCACCTGCGGTTGCGCAGCCGTCATTTGATGCAGACCGCGCGCACCTGATGCAGGTCGGTGATGCCCTGCAGGACCTTCTCGATGCCGTCCTGCTTCAAGGTGCGCATGCCTTCTTCGAGCGCCAGCGCGAAGATCTCCGCGACGCGCGCGTGCTCCTGGATCAGCTTCTTGACGCGGTCGCTGCCGATCAGCAGCTCGTGGAGGCCCACGCGGCCCTTGTAGCCGGTGCCGGCGCAGGCCTCGCAGCCGACCGGGCCGTAGAGCGTGAACTGATGCTGGTCGTCGGCAAAGCTCTTCATCCAGTCGCGATACACCGCCTCGTAGGCGACGCGCGGATCACGCTGCCAGCTCTCGGTCTGCACCAGCTCCTGGCAGTACTCCTCCAGCATGCGCTTGAGCTCATCCTGGTCCGGCGTGTACGGCTTCTTGCACTTGCCGCACAGGCGCTTGGCGAGACGCTGGGCGAGCACGCCTAGCAGAGCATCCGCGAAGTTGAACGGGTCCATGCCCATGTCGAGCAGGCGGATGATGGATTCCGGCGCGCTGTTGGTATGCAGGGTGGCGAACACCAGGTGGCCGGTGAGCGAAGCCTCGATGCCGATGGCGGTGGTTTCCTTGTCGCGCATCTCGCCCACCATGATGATATCCGGGTCGGCGCGCAGGAAGGCCTTCATGGCGGTGGCGAAGGTCAGCCCCGCCTTGGGGTTCATCTGCACCTGGCGCAGGCCCTTCTGCGTGATTTCCACCGGGTCTTCCGCGGTCCAGATCTTGGTGTCGGGTGTGTTCAGATAGCCGAGCACCGAATGCAGGGTGGTGGTCTTGCCGGAGCCGGTCGGGCCGCATACGAAGAACAGGCCGTAGGGCTTGCTCACCGTGTCTTTGAGGTTGTGCAGGTTGCGCGCGGACACGCCGAGCTTGTCCAGCGGAATCGGCTCGCCGGCAGCCAGGATACGCATGACGATATCTTCGATCCCGCCCTGGGAGGGAACAGTGGCCACGCGCAGCTCGATGTCGAGCGGGCCGAACTTGCGGAACTTGATCTTGCCGTCCTGCGGCTTGCGGCGCTCGGAGATGTCGAGGTCGCACATGATCTTGATGCGCGCGGCGATGGCGTTGCGGTAGCTGGCCGGCACCGAGATGTAGTGTTGCAGCGAGCCGTCCTTGCGGAAGCGCACCTCGGTCTTGCCCTTGCCCGGATAAGGCTCGATGTGGATGTCGGAGGCGCCTTGATGGTAGGCGTCGATGATGATCTTGTTGACCAGCTTGACCAGCTCGTTGTCGGCCGCCAGCGAGACGTCGTCGGCGCTGGTGCCGCCGCTGTCGTCGTCGTGGTCCTGATCCAGCCCGGACAACAGGTCGCCGATGGACGAGGTATCGATGTCGGGGCCGAAGAACTGGTTCAGCGTGGTGTCGAACTCGCGCGCGGTGCACACGCGATAGAGCAGGCGCCGCTTGGGGAACACGTTGCCCACGCTGCGCGCGGCAACCCGTTCCGGATCGGGCGTGAGGATCAGCAGGCCTTCGCTGCGATCCTCGAGCGGCAGCCAGTTGCTGCTCTTGAGGAACTCGCGCTTGAGATTCTTCAACAGGTCGATCGGCTTGATCCGCTCGCCGCGCAGCGGCTCGTAGGGAATGCCGAAGTACTGCGCCAGCGCCGCGCCGATATCCTCGGTCTTGACCTGATATTCCTCCTGCAGCACGGCCTCGATGTCCATGCCCGACTTGCGCGCGCTGCGCGCCGCCAGCTCCATCTCCTCCGCGCTCACCACGCCGTTGGTGACCAGTGCGTCGTACTTGCCGCGCACCAGCGCCTGCGGCTTCTGGCGCTGCTTGAACGCGATCGCCAGCGTCTCGCACAGGTTCTGGATGCCTTCCACGGCTCCGGGCGGGAACGGCTCGCCGGAGCGGGTGTTGATCGCCTGCACCACCCCGAGCACGTCGCCGGAGGCGGCATCCAGCATCGGCGCGACCAGCATCTGCTTGGTGCGGTAGCCGGTGCGCTTGTCCACTTCCTTGAGGAACTTCAGCGCCGGGGAATGACCCGCCAGCTCGGCATCGTCGTAGACGTCGCACACGTTGAGCAGCGTCTTCTTCAGGGCCACGTAGCCCGCCATGCTGTGCTCGCTGATCGGCAGGCGCAGATCCTTGAACGACATCAGGCCGGTCTTGACCTTGGAGACGATGGAGCTGCCGTCCTCGGCCAGCGCGTAGATGGTGAGCCGGTCGGCCTCGAGCAGGTCACAGATGTCCTGCCCCAGCTCGAGCATGATCTCTTCGGCGTTGCTGGTCGCGTGGATCCTGTTGGTGACGGCCTGCAGCTTGCGCTGGAACTCCAGCTTGCTGCGCACGTCCGCCTCGCTCTGCGGCCGCGACTCGAACACGGTGCTCATCTAAATCTTCCCCGAGGGTTTGCTGGCTATATCGACCGATTCGTGACGCGGTTGCGCCCAGCGTGCGCACTGCGAGACTCGTTCAGAGCTTCCACTAGAATTCGAGGATCTGCCCCTGCTCCAGCATCCGCGGCGCATGCGCCGCAGCGACCGTGCTGACCTCTTCCATCGTCGACGCTCCGTCGACCGGCTTTAGGTGAGTGATGAAAATTTCCGGCTTTACGCGCAGCTTGGCGAGCTCGCCGGCCAGCAGGTCCGGCGTCAGATGCTTCGATACCGCCGCGAGACCGGCTTCGGCGTTGGAGAAGGCGGTCTCGATGATCAGGTAGCGCAGGTTGCGGATGCGGTTGACCGCCTGCCACAGCGCATCACAGGGTGCGGTATCGCCGGTGAACACCAGGCTGCCCTGGCCGCTGTCGACTTGATAGCCGACGGCCGGCACTACGTGGTCCGCCGGCAGACAGCGCAGGCTGCGCCCGTCGAGGCGCACCGGCTGGCCCGGATGCAAGGTGTGATAGCGCAGATAAGGCGCCTGCGCGTTCGGAATCGCGGTGAAATCCGGCCACAGCTTCCAGTTGAACAGATGGGTGCGCAGGATATCGAGGGTTTCCGCCGTGGCATGCAAGGTCAGCGGCTGGCTGCGTAGCGCCCCGACGGTGTCCACCAGGAAGGGGATGAAGGCGACGTGGTCGAGGTGAGAATGGGTGACGAAGACGTGGTCGATGCAGCGCAGTTCTTCCAGGCTCAGATCGCCCACGCCGGTGCCGGCATCCAGCAGGATGTCATGGTCGAGCAGGAAGGAGGTGGTGCGCAGCGCACCGCCGATTCCACCGCTGCAGCCGAGCACACGCAGTTTCATGGGTTGTTCGTCGCTGAAAGGGCTGGGAGCGATCCCGGCCGGGGCGATGGCTTCGGACACGCAGCTCCATGCCCGGTCGGCGCACCCCCGCGGCTCATGTTATCGCCGCGCCGGCATGCATCAATCGTCCCCCGGTATCTATGAATCATCCGGCTGGGGACGATCACGCTCAGCCGCCGGAGGTGACCGGACGGCTCCCGCTCACGCCGCGGGCTTGAAGAAGAACTCCATCTTCACCCCCGCCAGTTCGACCACGTCGTGGTCGGCCAGGGCGTGCGCCTGCGCATCGATGGGCTTGCCGTTGACGACCGGAAACTGTCCGCCCTCGACGTGGGTGATGAAGTAGCCCTGCGGCCGTCTGGCGATCACCGCCACCTGGACACCAGGCTTGCCGAGCGTGGTCAACGGCTTGGTCAGAGCCAGCTCCTTGCCTGCGCTGGACCCTGACAGGATCTGGATTACGCCCAGCGCCCCGGCCTGGCCGGCATTCGCCGCCGGCGCAGCGGGTGCGGCATCTGCCGGGGCCGCCGGAGCGGGGGCTGCGGGCGCTGCAACGGCAGCCGGTGCCGCGGCGACCTCGGCTGCCGGCACCGCTGCAGGGGCGGGGTTGGATGCAGCCGCCACTGCGGCCGCGGTAGTCGGCTGAGCCTGGGCCACCGGGGCAGGTTGAACTACGGGTGCGGGCTGAACCGCAGGCGCGGGTTTAACCGCCGGGGCGGGCTGGGCCGAAACCGATTGAGCCGGCGCGCCGAGGTCGGTGGCGACCATGGCCTCCGGCTGTGCCGGGTCGACCACCGTGTCGCGCAGGCTCTTGGCTGCCGCCGGCGCCGGCGCCGGGGCGCGCAGCACCATGGTCTTCTCGAAGTCGGGCTCGTCCGACTGCGCCGCCGCCACTACTTCGCCCTGGTACTTGATCTTGTACTTGCCCAGCTCGATCACATCCTCGTTCTGCAGGAAATGCTTCTTGATCGGCTGGCCGTTGACCAGGGTGCCGTTGGTGCTGCCCAGGTCCTCGATGAACGAGTCGTTGAGGATGG
>JAHCKU010000251.1 GCA_026125625.1 Burkholderiales bacterium
GATGGTGGAGGTGAAGAGCCGTCGCGTCGGCGGCGCCAACTACCAGGTCCCGGTCGAGGTTCGCTCGGTGCGCCGCACTGCGCTGGCGATGCGCTGGATCCGTGATGCGGCTCGCAAGCGCAGCGAGAAGTCCATGAGCGCGCGTCTGGCGAATGAATTGTCCGAAGCCGCGGAAGGTCGCGGCGGAGCCATGAAGAAACGAGAGGAAGTTCACCGCATGGCGGAGGCGAACAAGGCCTTCAGCCACTACCGGTTCTAGCAAGCAGCAAATTCGGGGTATTCAAGTGCCACGCACCACACCTATCGAGCGATACCGCAACATTGGTATCAGCGCCCATATCGACGCCGGCAAGACCACCACCACCGAGCGCATCCTGTTCTATACCGGGGTGTCGCACAAAATCGGAGAGGTGCACGATGGCGCCGCCGTGATGGATTGGATGGCGCAGGAGCGCGAGCGTGGCATCACCATTACTTCCGCTGCCACCACGTGTTTCTGGAAGGGGATGGACGGCAACTATCCCGAGCACCGCATCAATATCATCGATACCCCGGGGCACGTGGACTTCACCATTGAAGTGGAGCGCTCCATGCGCGTGCTCGACGGCGCCTGCCTGGTGTATTGCGCCGTAGGCGGCGTACAGCCGCAGTCGGAGACCGTTTGGCGTCAGGCGAACAAGTACGGCGTGCCGCGTCTTGCATTCGTCAACAAAATGGATCGTCAGGGGGCTGACTTCTTCAAGGTCTACAACCAGATGCGCCAGCGCCTGAAGGCGAATCCGGTTCCGATCCAGATCCCGATCGGCGCCGAGGAGCGCTTCCAGGGCGTGATCGACCTGCTGCGGATGAAGGCGATTCAGTGGGATGAGGCGTCCCTGGGCATGAAGTTCGAGCTGCGGGACATCCCGGCCGAACTCGCGGATCAGGCCAAGGAGTGGCGCGAGAAGATGCTCGAAGCCGCCGCCGAAGCCAATGAAGAACTGATGAACAAGTACCTCGAAGAGGGCGACCTCAGCGAGGCCGACCTCAAAAAGGCGTTGCGCAGCCGCACCATCGCCGGCGAGATCGTGCCCATGTTGTGCGGGTCGGCGTTCAAGAACAAGGGCGTCCAGGCGATGCTCGATGCCGTCATCGACTACCTCCCTGCTCCGATCGACATTCCTCCGGTGAAGGGAGAAAACCAGCGCGGTGAAATAGACGAGCGCCGACCGGCGGACGACCAGCCATTCTCTGCGCTTGCGTTCAAGATCATGACCGACCCGTTCGTCGGCCAGCTGATCTTTTTCCGTGTTTACTCGGGCGTGGTCAATTCGGGCGATACCGTCTTCAACCCGGTGAAGGGCAAGAAGGAGCGCGTCGGTCGGATTCTGCAGATGCACGCCAACCAGCGCGAAGAGATCAAGGAAGTGCGCGCCGGCGACATCGCCGCTGCGGTGGGTCTGCGTGAAGCGACCACCGGCGACACGCTATGCGATCCGGACAAGCCGATCATCCTGGAGCGCATGGAGTTTCCGGAGCCCGTCATCAGCCAGGCAGTGGAGCCCAAGACCAAGGTCGACCAGGAGAAGATGGGCATCGCACTCGGACGCCTGGCGCAGGAGGATCCGTCCTTCCGCGTGCATACCGACGAGGAGTCCGGCCAGACCATCATTTCCGGCATGGGCGAATTGCACCTCGAGATCATCGTGGACCGCATGAAACGCGAGTTCAACGTCGAGGCCAATGTCGGCAAGCCGCAGGTTGCCTACCGGGAGGCGGTGAAGAAGCCGGTAGAGATCGAAGGCAAGTTCATCAAGCAGACCGGCGGCAAGGGACAGTACGGCCACGTCTGGCTGAAGGTCGAGCCGAACGAGGCGGGCAAGGGTTTCGAATTCGTCGATGCCATCAAGGGCGGCGTGGTGCCGCGCGAGTACATCCCTGCGGTGGGCAAGGGGGTGGCGGATGCGACCAAGGCCGGCGTGCTGGCCGGCTACCCGGTGGTGGACGTCAAAGTCACGCTGTTCGACGGTTCCTATCACGAGGTCGACTCTTCGGAGAATGCCTTCAAGATGGCCGGCTCGATGGCCTTCAAGGACGGCATGCGCAAGGCAAACCCCGTGCTGCTGGAACCCATGATGGCGGTCGAAGTCGAGACCCCCGAGGATTTCATGGGCAACGTCGTGGGTGATCTATCCTCGCGTCGCGGGATGATCCAGGGCATGGACGATCAGGTAGGTGGCATCAAGGTAGTGAAAGCCGAGGTCCCGCTCGCCGAGATGTTCGGTTACTCCACCACGTTGCGCTCGCTCACTCAGGGACGAGCCACTTACACCATGGAGTTCAAGCAGTACTCCGAGGCGCCCAAGAACGTGGCGGACGCAATCATCAACAAGAAATAGCACAAGCACAGTCAGTCTGGTATCTGAGGAATTTCGATCATGGCGAAGGGAAAATTTGAGCGGACCAAGCCGCACGTGAACGTAGGGACGATAGGTCACGTGGACCATGGGAAGACGACGCTGACGGCGGCCATTACGCACGTGCTGAGCAAGAAGTTTGGAGGGGAGGCGCGGGGTTACGATCAGATCGACAACGCGCCGGAGGAGAAGGCGCGTGGGATCACGATCAACACGGCGCACGTGGAATACGAGACGGCCAACCGGCACTATGCGCACGTGGACTGTCCAGGGCACGCGGATTACGTGAAGAACATGATCACGGGGGCGGCGCAGATGGACGGGGCGATATTGGTGGTCTCGGCCGCCGATGGGCCGATGCCGCAGACGCGCGAGCACATCTTGCTGGCGCGCCAGGTAGGGGTTCCCTACATCGTGGTGTTTTTGAACAAGGCCGACATGGTCGATGACAAGGAGCTGCTCGAGCTGGTGGAGATGGAGGTTCGGGAGCTGTTGAGCAAGTACGAGTTTCCGGGTGATAGCACGCCGATCGTGATTGGCTCGGCGCTCAAGGCGCTGGAGGGGGAGAAGGGGGAGCTTGGAGAGGAGGCGATCTACAAGCTGGCCGAGGCGCTGGACAGCTACATCCCGCAGCCGAAGCGGGCGTTGGATGGGCCGTTTTTGATGCCGGTGGAGGATGTGTTTTCGATCTCGGGGCGAGGCACGGTGGTGACGGGACGTGTCGAGCGCGGGGTGGTGAAGGTGGGCGATGAGATCGAGATTGTAGGCATCCGGGCGACGCAAAAGACGGTGTGCACGGGCGTGGAGATGTTTCGCAAGCTGCTCGATCAGGGGCAGGCTGGGGACAATGTAGGGGTGTTGCTGCGTGGGACCAAGCGCGAGGATGTGGAGCGCGGCCAGGTGTTGGCCAAGCCGGGGTCGATCACGCCGCATACGAAGTTTCAGGCCGAGGTGTATGTGCTGAGCAAGGAAGAGGGGGGGCGGCACACGCCGTTTTTCAATGGGTATCGGCCGCAGTTTTACTTTCGGACCACGGACGTGACGGGCTCGATCGAGCTGCCGCAGGGGACCGAGATGGTGATGCCTGGGGACAACATTGGGATGGTGGTGACGCTGATAGCGCCCATTGCGATGGAGGAGGGGTTGCGCTTTGCCATTCGCGAGGGCGGGCGCACGGTGGGTGCCGGTGTCGTCGCTAAAGTCCTGGAGTAGCACCCGGCGCGGTGATTTAGAACTAACGAGGATTACAGGCCAATAGCTCAATTGGTAGAGCGTCGGTCTCCAAAACCGAAGGTTGGGGGTTCGAGACCCTCTTGGCCTGCCCTGCCTCATCCCTGCTAACTTGAACGTACCGGTGCGCGCTGCAAGCCGTAAACATGCTGGATAAGATCAAGCTCGCCATTGCCTTCATCATCGTGATCGCTGGCATTTGGGGCTTCTATCAATTGGGCGCCAGTCCGATGATTGCCCGTGTCGGCGCCATCCTGGGCGGTATCGTCGTGGCCCTCGCCTTGGCGTGGACGACCGAGCAGGGGAAGCGCTTCTACGCCTATACCCAGGACGCAATCACGGAAACGAAGAAGGTGGCATGGCCCACGCGCAAGGAGACCATGCAATCGACCGGCGTGGTGGTCGCTTTCGTGATCGTCATGGCCGTGTTTCTGTGGATCGTCGATGCACTGCTCGCCTGGATCGTCGAGCTGATGATTGGCTCGGGAGGCGTGTGATGGCAAAACGTTGGTACGTCGTGCATGCCTATTCGGGGTTCGAGAAGAGCGTTGCCCGCAATCTGAAGGAACGCATCGAGCGCGCTGGCATGCAGGAGCTCTTCGGTCAGATCCTGGTGCCGGTCGAAGAGGTCGTGGAGATGAAGAGCGGCCAGAAGAACATCAGCGAGCGGAAGTTCTTCCCCGGCTACGTTCTGGTCGAAATGGATATGACCGACGACAGCTGGCACCTGGTGAAGAACACGCCCAAGGTGACCGGCTTCGTGGGTGGATCGGCCATGCGTCCGACACCGATCAGCGAAAAGGAAGTGCAGGCAATCCTTCAGCAGATCCAGGAAGGCGTCGAGAAGCCCAAGCCCAAGATTCTGTTCGAGGCCGGTGAGGGTGTGCGCGTGCGGGAGGGGCCGTTCACCGACTTCCACGGAACCGTCGAAGAAGTCAACTACGACAAGAACAAGTTGCGGGTATCGGTATCCATCTTCGGGCGTGCCACGCCCGTCGAGCTGGATTTTTCGCAGGTCGAGAAGGCCTGAGATTGAGGCGGGCAGTCCCGCTGACGGGGAGGATGCTTTCGGGCGTCCGTTACCACCCACTCTAGGAGAGCCACGTGGCAAAGAAGATTGTCGGGTTCATCAAGCTGCAAGTCCCGGCCGGGAAGGCCAATCCGAGTCCACCCATCGGTCCGGCGCTGGGCCAGCGCGGTTTGAACATCATGGAATTCTGCAAGGCGTTCAACGCCAAGACCCAGGGCATGGAGCCCGGTCTGCCGATTCCGGTGGTGATCACCGCCTTCGCCGACAAGTCCTTCACGTTCATCATGAAGACTCCGCCGGCCACGATCCTGATCAAGAAGGCCGCCGGGATCCAGAAGGGTTCGGCCAAGCCGCACACCGACAAGGTCGGGAAGATCACTCGTGCCCAGGTCGAGGACATCGCCAAGGCCAAGCAGCCGGACCTCACCGCTGCCGACCTCGAAGCCGCCGTGCGCACCATCGCCGGTTCCGCCCGCAGCATGGGCATCACCGTGGAGGGCCTGTAATCATGGCGAAGCTGTCCAAGCGAGTTCAGGCGCTGCGCGCCAAGGTTGACCGCAACCAGGCCTATCCGGTCGCCGACGCCCTGCGTCTGGTCAAGGAGTGCGCCACCGCCAAGTTCGACGAGTCGA
>JAHCKU010000252.1 GCA_026125625.1 Burkholderiales bacterium
GTGCTGGCGGTGGCCGCGGGCTTCGACCCGCGCGATCCGTTCTCACGCACGGCGCAACCGTTCGGCGCCGATTTCGGCGCGGCATTCACCTTCGGGGTGCCGCGCACCGTGGACCTGCAGTTCTTCGGCAATGTTTCGGCCGAGCGCCTGTTCGCGCAGTCGGTCGAGCGTTTGCAGGCGCTCGGCGGCACGGCGGTGGAGATCGACCTTGCACCGTTCCTGGAAGCCGCGCGTCTGCTCTACGATGGACCGTGGGTGGCGGAGCGCTATGCTGCGATCGGCGTCTTCTTCGATCGTCATGCCGAGGACGTTTTCCCGGTCACGCGCACGATCATCGACGGCAGCCGCAAATGGAGCGCGGCCGATGCCCACCGTGCGCTGTACCGGTTGCGCGAGCTGCAGCGCGCCACGACGGCCGTATGGGCACACGTCGATGTGCTGCTCACGCCCACTGCCGGCACCCTCTATCGCGTGGATGAAGTCGAAGCCGAGCCATTGCGGCTGAACGCCAACCTCGGCTACTACACCAACTTCGTCAATCTGCTGGACCTGTGCGCCACCGCGGTGCCGGCCGGGTTCCAGGACAACGGTTTGCCGTTCGGCATCACCCTCGTCGCACCGGCGCATCGCGATGTGCCGCTGCTGCGGCTCGCCTCCCGCCTGCAGCGTGCTGCCGTCGATTCGATGGGCGCGACCGGTCAGCCGCTGCCGGCGGCGGAATCCATCGACGTCGCACCGCTGCATTCCGGCACGGTGCAGGTGGCGGTATGCGGTGCGCATATGTCCGGACTGCCGCTGAATCCGCAGCTGACCTCGCGCGGTGCGCGGCTGATCGAGACCACACGCACCGCACCGCGCTATCGCTTCTATGCGCTGCCGGGCGGCCCGCCCTGGCGGCCAGGATTGATCCGCGCGGAAGGCGGTGCCTCGATCGAAGTCGAGGTGTGGGAATTGCCTGCGGCAGAGTTCGGCTCGTTCGTCGCTGGCATTCCGGCACCATTGGGCATTGGAACGCTGGAGCTGGAGGACGGCAGCACGGTGCAGGGCTTCGTGTGCGAAGCCTATGCCGCGCAGGGCGCGCAGGACATCACGCAGCTGGGCGGCTGGCGGGGCTATCTGTCAGGCAGTTGAAAACTACTGTGCGGGGCCGATGCCGTCAAACGTCCGGGTCGATCCACTCCAGCACCTGCCAGCGTGACGGGCGTGCACCACCAAGCCGCAGGATACCGTCCTTCGGTTGCGGCAGCCGCTCCTGCGCCAACAGGATGCTGCCTTCGCGAAACGGCAGGGTGGACAGCTGGATGCGCCAGCCGCCGGGTGTCTGGCGGGCGAAGCTGATGTCGAAATCGACCAGCGACCGCAATCGCGCCTCCTCGCTGCCCTCGCTATCGAGCAGGGCGACCAGCGATTCGGCGCGCGGAAGGTGCTGTTGTAGTCGGCTGCGTACGTGCATGGCGTATTCGCCCGCGAATATCAACCATTCCGCCGGCTCGGCCGTGCGATTGCCTTCGGCCAGTCGCGTCATCACGATGCTGAGCCCATCTCCGCCGGGCACGCGTTCCCAGATCTCCAGATAGCGCGCCTCGATGCCGGTCTCGACCACGGTGTCGCGGTCGATGAACACCATGCGCCCGATGTCGCGCCGGCCGGTAGGCGGCCGGAAGTCGGCTTTGCGTTCCCACGTGCATATCTCGCCCTCGACTTCGGTGAGGCCGACGAAACCCTGCTGGCTTGCGAGCCACAGCAGCCGGTCGCGATCACAGTCCTGCAAGCCAGGGACCTGTGCGAAGTCGGGTCGTTGCGGCGGAACGCGAATATCGGCGTGCCAGCTGCGCGTCTGCAGCCAGAACACGTTCGACGTCACGTCGGCCGGAGCGCCCTCGGTCTGCAGGATCAGGCGCTGCCACAGTCCGACGTAGCGCTCGGGAACCGGGGGCTGCGCCGGCCGCGGCGTCACGCCGGGCTGGGTCTTTTCTTCGTCGCTTGCCATGGGAGGGGCAATTGTGCCGCGTCGGGCGCTCGCGCGCCAACCGGACACGAGAGAGCAAGGTAGTGCTTACCCGGTTTCAGGTCTGCAGCAGATTGCAAATCCGATCCGTGCTCGTGACCTCGCCGAAGATGCCGCCCTCGACGCCGATCATCTGCAGCGCCGCCTGATGCAGGGCGGCGTCGGCCGAGGCGCAGGCATCGGCCACGGTGATGCAGCGGTAGCCGCGGTCGATCGCCGTACGCAGCGTGGAGCTCACGCACACCTCGGTGGTGATGCCGCACAGGATCAGGGTATCGACGGCGCGCGTGGTCAGCACCTGGGCCAGGGGGGTGTGCTCGAACGCGCTGTAGCCGGGCTTGTCGATCACGATCTCGCCGGGAAGCGGTCGCAGCTCGTCGATAAAGTCGTGGCCATGCTCGCCGCGCACCAGCAGGCGACCCATCGGACCCGGCGAGCCGATCTGCGCGCCGGCGTTGCAGCTGCGCGTCAGCTTGTACGGCGGGCAGTCGGACAGATCCGGCAGATGGCCCTCGCGCGTGTGCACGATGACCAGACCGGCCGTGCGTGCGGCAGCGAGCAGGGCGCGCACCGGTTCGATCGCCGTGCGCAAGGGGCCGATGTCCATGCCGGTGCGTGCCGCGTAGCCATCGGGATGCAGGAAATCGCGCTGCATGTCGATCACCAGCAGCGCTGCATGGCGCGGATCGATGTGTTCAATCGAAGGCATCGCGCACCGCCGCGGCAATCAGTCGGGTCAGCTCCGAGGCCATCACTTCCCCCTTCTCGCGGGTGGCGCCGCGTGCCGATGACAACACTCCCGATGGCGGCACCAGCTGCGTGCGCGTGGGGTAGAAGTCATACGGCGGGAAGTCCGCCGGCGGATCGTCCGGCAACTGGTCGAGGCGTACCAGGTCGGGGTGATAGTGCAGCATCATCGAAGTCTCGATCACCGCTGCGTGCTCCAGCGCATAGCCGGGGAAGCCGTCGGGGAACACGCGCGCGAGCGTGGCCGGTGTGAAGAAGTCCCAGTATTCGAGCCGCATGATCTCGATGCCGCTCGCCTGCACTTCGCGCATCGCCAGATCGATACCTTCGATCAGAAACCACTGGTTCTCGTAGTGACCGTTCACCAGCACCAGCTTCTTCACGCCGTGACGGGCGAATTCGCGCACGGTGTCGCGCACCGTCCCGATCAGGGTTGCGGCATCGAGGCTGGTGGTGCCGACGAAATGCTGTCCGCCGCCGCACTTGGGCTGCGACTTGAAGCCGTAGGCCAGGGCCGGCGCCACCAGCCCGGCGACGCTGCCTGCAGCGCCGCCAGCCACCGCCGTGGCCAGCAGGGCATCGGTCCCGAGCGGAAGGTGCGGGCCGTGCTGCTCGGTGGCGCCCACCGGCAGGAACACCGGTGCCGCTTCTTCGCGCACGCGCCCCTGATATTCGACCCAGCTGATGCGGTCCATGTGCACTTCGTTCATACCGGTTTCTCCATGGATGTAGATGCGGCGCGTGCCTCCAGCAGCGCAGCGCCGATGATGAATGCCGCGCCGATCCACTCGATGCCGGACAGGCGCTCGTTGCCGATCAGCATGGCCGACAGCACCGCAGCCACCAGTTCGAACACCAGCAGGATCGAGGAGCGGCCCGCTTCGAGATGGGTGACGCCGTACATCGTGGTCCACATGGCCGAGGTCAGCCACAGTGCGGCGAAGGCGAGCAGGAGCAGGCCCAGCTGCGGCTCGATGGCGGGCAGCGAGGTCCCCGAGATCGCCAGCGCGCCAGCCGATATCAGCGCGCAGCCGCTGAACACGGCCAGCGACTTGGAGGCGATCGGAATGCGCGCGCCGGCGCGCATGGCGACGTTGGTCAATGCGTAGAACAGCCCGGAGGCCAGCCCCAGCAGATCGGCTGGCGCGAAAGGCTGACGCAGCGCATCCGTTCCGCCCAGCAGCAGAGCGGCGCCGGCCACCGCCAGGCCCATGCCCGCTGCGCGCAGCGGCGTGATGCGCTCGCCCAGAAACAGCCGGCCGCCGAGCACGCCCCACACCGGCGCCAGATAGAAGAACAGCATCACCCGCACCACTTCGCCGAACATCAGCGCCGTGACGAAGCAGCTGTTGCCGGCACCGCCCAGGAGACCGGCGAGCACCAGCAGATGCGCCTGCGAGCGCCAGGCCCGCCTTTGCATCCAGATGAAGGGAAGCGCTGCGACACCAATCAGCCCGTATGTGGCCAGAGTCAGCGGCAGTCCGCCCACGCCCTGCCCGGCGAAGTACTTGAGCGGCATCCACATCAGGCCCCAGATCAGGCCGCTCACCAGCAGCGACAGCACCGCCAGGCGCTCGGTGCGCGCAGCAAGCGGCTCGCTCACGAGCGAGGTCATGCCATGTGTGCCCCGCCATTGGCTCCCAGCACCTGGCCATAGAAGAAGCTCGCCTGATCGGAGGCGAGAAACAGTGCGGCCGCCGCGATCTCGTCCGGATGTCCCACGCGTGCGGCGGGGATCGCGCGTTCGGCCTCGAGAACCTGCGGGCTCATATGGTCCAGCGACAGCATCGGTGTATCCACCGGCCCCGGCGCGATGGCATTGACGCGGATGGCCGGCGCGAACTCGCGCGCCAAGGCACGGGTGAATCCCATCACGCCGGCCTTGGCGGCGCAGTAGGGCACGTACAGCGCGCGCCCCAGGTGCCCCAGCTCGGAGGCGATGTTGATCACGCTGCCGCGGCCGCGTGCCTGCATGCCCGGCAGCACCGCGCGGCACACCAAGAACATGGACTTCAGGTCGGTGTCGACGACCGCGTCCCAGTCGTCTTCGCTGAGGTCGAGGAATGCGCGTTCCTGGATCACGCCGGCATTGTTGACCAGAACGTCGATGGCGCCGAGCTGTGCCTCGATCCCATCCACCATGGCCTGCACCTGCCCGGCGTGGCGTACGTCGGCTTCCACGGCCAGCGCGCTGCCCGACGCCTTCGCGCACGCTGCGCGCACCTCCTCGGCCAGCACGTCCTGGCGCAAATGATTCACCGCCACGCGTGCACCGGCGTGGGCGAAGGCCAGCGCGATGGCGCGGCCGATGCCGGTGGCGGCGCCGGTGATCAGCGCGGTGCGCCCGGCGAGCAGGCCGGAGGTGTTCACAGCTTCCCTAGACCACGGTGAGGAAGGACACGCCGTGCGCGCCGATGAAGCCATCGGCACGGCGCGCGCCGGTGCCCAGCACCGCGCCATAATCGTCGTCCAGGATGCGGCGTAGGCGGTTGCGATGATGGGTGCGCAGCAGCTGCGACAGCGGCATCA
>JAHCKU010000253.1 GCA_026125625.1 Burkholderiales bacterium
CGAGCACGCGTGCTCATGGCATCTCCTGCGGTGAGGTTGCACACGGCTCTGCACACGCTTCCACACTTGCACACACTGCCCCCCCTCCTTTAGGAGGGGGCAGTGAGTGTGCGCAGGAGTTTGTGCAAGTTTGTGCAGAAGTTTGTGCAGAAGTTTGTGCAGAATCGACCTCGACGAGTCCAAACTTCGGGCTGCGGTTGCCGTATTCGCCGACCTTCTGACGGCGCAGCTTGCCGGCCTTCATGAGGTCGTTCATGCCTCGCTTCAGCTCGTCTCTGCTGAGCCCTTCACTCAGCCCCATTTCAGTGAGCAGCTTGGGCAAGTAGTCGCCGGAGGTGCGCCCGTCCGTCGGGGTCTTGCCCATCTCCAACAGCCGGCGATAGCCGGCCAGCGTGACGGTCTCGGCCCGTTGACGATAGAGCGCATCGACTACACCAGGCGGCCCCGAGATAGCCTGCGGCGTCTCATCCACGAACAGGTGCAGGTCTGGGTCCCAGCGGAATTGCCGCGTGGCCTTCGCGGTGTAGTTCGATTTGCGGATCGACAAATACCTGACATCGGAATCGACGGCCTCGTCGTCGGCCTTCCGGTCGGGGTGCGTGGGGCTTATGAGCCAGCGCATGCGGCACGCATTCTCGAAGGCCGTGGATCCCGAATACTCTGACCCTTGGGCCTTCGAGACATGGTGTAGCAGGATCACCGAGCGTTCCCTTCCCACCAGCGTCGAAAGCATGCGGATGAATGCAGTAGCCCCCGCGCGGTCGCCCTCGACGCCGGCGTAGACGTGGGCGACGTTGTCGATCACAACGACCTCGGCGCGGGTGTCGGAGACATCCTTGAGCAGCTGGGCACACACGGACTCGGCCGGCCACAGCTCGCCGTATCGCTGCGCCATCATGACGTTGTCCGTCTCGCACCGATCGACAATGTGCAGCCGACCGGCTGCCTTGCTCAGCGGCACGTCAAGATACTTGCAGATCGCGATCTGACGCCGGACGATCTCGTCCGCCGGCTCCTCGCACGACCAGATCAAGACGCTGCGCGCGCGGACCTGGGCGCCGAGCACATCCATTCCCAGGGCGATCTGCGTGGAGATCAGCTGAATGGTGGTGGACTTGGCACCGCCTCCAGCGGCAGCGTAGATCGTTGGGCCTGGCGGTAGCCATCCAGGAATGGGCCAGTCCCGAGGCGGTGGTTCACGTCCTTCCCACCCGCGCCAATCAATCGGCGCCGGCCGTTCGGGCACGATCACCTTGTGCTTGTTCGCGGCCGGCAGGCGCGCGATGTCGGGCGCGCCCATCATTAATGCCTCCCGCCGCGGGGCTGGCCGAACAGCCTCTCGAGGTGCGCGAAACCATCAGCACCGGCGGACTCGGGCTCGTCCGCAGAGAAGAAACATCGACTGCAGAGGCCACGTACCGCAATGTCATCGAGACCTTGCCCACAGCGACTGCACTGTATAAAATCGCAGCTGGTGTCTTCCGTACCTTGCTGCACGTCTTCCGCCCCTCGCCGTTCATCTCGGTCTGGGGCGTTTTTCTTGGTGGGCATGCTGATGCCCTCATGCTGGCGCCAGGCGGCGCGGTGGTCAGGCGGTGGTGGTCGTGGTGTCGGTGACCGGCTGCTTGCGCGGTCGGCCGCGGGGGCGACGGGGCGGCTGGATCTGCGGCTGCTGGCCGGCGTTGCGCTCAGCTATGAAGCCGTCAACGATCTGATCTAGCTCACCCTCAATCCACTTGGTGCTGCGCCCGCCAACGCGCACTGGCTGCGGTAGTTTGCCCTCCGCGACCAGTTCCAGAAACCTGGTTCGCCTAAGGCCGACCACGGCGGCTGCTTCGTGGCAGCCAAGCAGCCGCCTGGAGAAATGCTTTGGTTCGCCCATGTCCGCGCCCGTACAAAGTTATACGCCGGACGCATAGTGCCGCGCGGGCATTCGCTTTGGTAGGTCAGATTTTGGCGATTTTCTGGAGTTGATCGACGAGCTGGATGGCGGCCGGCTTCAGGCCGAACGGCGGGGCGAGGAGCTTTGGGACGAACGCCCGGGCAGCACTGAGCGCGGAGAGAACCCATTGCGGGCGCTCCATGAGCGCGTCAGGGTCCCATATCTGCTCGGGCCGGTCCGCCGCCTCCAGTGCGGCGTGCAGCGCCAGTGCCAAGTGAAGAGCAGGGCGACTTTCGCGCCAGATGCGGCGGGCTCGATTTTCCTCCGAGATGATCGTGATGCCATGCTGCTGACACGCAGTGCCGAGAATCTCGTCAGAAAGTGCGTGCTGCACGTTGCGCGCAGCGCCATGGTAGAGCGCTTCTGCTGCCAGCGCTGCGGGGAATCGGCGCTCGGCGATCAGCCGCCAGCCGGCGGAGATGGGACCAGATTCGCGCAGCGCGCGCAGGCGGACACCTCGCGCCCACTCCTGCCCGTGCCAGCTTCGCGTTTCGTGGTGAAGTGATCGCCAGTAGTGCGCCGCCATGGCGTTGTAGAGCGCGCCGGCGCGGCGCTGGTCCGTCGGGTGGGCGAGCGCCGACACGTACAGCGCCACCGCAGCGCGCTGTCGGAACAGCGGGTCGGGTATCTCGGCCATCGTCCCCGGCGCCTGGCTGGGGTCAGCGGCGGGCCTTGATCTTCACTACCTTCGCCGACTGGCCGGACTCGAGCCTATCCAACTCGTCGGCATACCATTGCAGCAGCCTGCGGCGCTCCTCCAGGAAGGTGGACCGCTGATAGGCGGCGCGCACATCGTCGCGCTCGCTGTGGGCCAAGCTGGCCTCGATCGCTTCCACGCGCCACAGGCCCGACTCGGTTGCGATCGTCGAGAACAGCGAGCGCAGCCCGTGCGTAGTCATCCTGCCCTTCAGGTCGAGTGCGGCCCACACGACCAGCCCGGCGTTCTCAGACAGCGGGCGGTCGGCCTTCGCTGGATGCGGAAACAAAAACTTGCCAGGCGAGTGCAGTTTGATCTCGCGCAGCAGCTCGAGCGCCTGCTTCGACAGCGGCACGACGTGCGGTTTCCTCGCCTTCATTCGTGACGCGGGAACGGTCCACAGCGCCTTGCCTATATCGATCTCGTCCCACCGCGCGAACCGCGCCTCACTGGAGCGGCAGGCCGAGAACATGCAGAACTTAACGAATCGCCCGGCCGGGCCGGTGTAGCTAGCGAGCGCCCGCAGCATGTGCGGAGCCTCTGGAATCGGCACGCAGGCGAAGTTCGTCTTCGGTTTGATCTTCCTGGCGGCCCGGCACCGCTTCGAGAACTCCCGCTTTATGCCGGCGCAGGGATTTCCCTGCGGCATGCTGCCGATGTAGTGCAGGATCGCGTACTCGCAAGTGGCGTCGATGCGCTGGCGCACGCGCATGGCGGTCTCGACCTTGTTCTCGGCCAGCAACCGATCGAGCACGCCGAGCACATCCGCTGGCGTGACCTGGTCGAGCCGCTTGGCGCCAATGATCGGGAAGGCATGATCGACAAGCGATTGTAGAATCTGCTCGGCATGCACCTGCGTCCATGTCTGGCGCATGCTCCCGTACCACTCGCGCGCGGCGACCTCGAACGTCAAGCGCTCACGCTGCGCCTCGGTGCGTTCCTGGGCACGCCTCGCCTTCGCCTCTGCGAGCTGCTGGCGCTGTTCTTCCGCTGTAATAGCCCTGGCGGCGATCGGATCGAGTCCGCGCTTGCGGTCGGCCTTGATCTCAACGACCTTGTCCCGTGCCTGCTTGAGCGTGATGTCATGCGGGAACACGCCCAGACTGATCGCGCGGACCTTCCCGCCGTCCTTGTAGCGATACTCCAAGCTCTTGTTCTTCGCCTTCTTGGAATCGTCGCCGCGGAGCGGTCGCACGCAGACGTATAGCGACTCGCCCAGGCTCATGCGGTAGGGCTTCTCGCGCGGCTTGAGCGCGCGGATTTCTGCGTCGGTCATCAGGCAGCTCCTCGTCGTCCCAAACAACTACCGGGGCGGTGTATGTTCGGAAGCAACTACCCGAACACATACCTGGACGCGGATTCTACCGAACTATCCTGGACGATACTGAACTATGGATTTTCGGTAATTCAGGGAGATACTGCGAAAAACGGACTATATCGGACGACCGCGAACTACTTTCGGGCGGAAGGGGTGGGATTCGAACCCACGAGAGGCTTGCGCCCCTGCCGGTTTTCAAGACCGGTGCGTTCAACCGCTCCGCCACCCTTCCGTCGGTACATGACGCAAGGTCGCGATGATACGGCATTCTGCAGTTGCCCCATCCTCTCGGAGAACGAGCGAGTGGACGGGCATGTCCGGCAGGGGGGCGGACTGTGCGCGAGAGAAGGGCACCTTGGCGGTGCCCTGCCCGAATCAACGGCTGCGCGCGCGCTTGCTGCCGCTACCGAGGCTGCTGCTCGTCTGCGCTTCCTGGCGCAAGCGTTTGTAGAGTGCAGGATCCCGGCTTTTCAGGTAGGAAATGACCTGAAAGTCTCCGCCGGTGATCTTGCGCACGTCGATCTGGTCGACGTGCACCAGCCGCAGCAGTTCCTGAACGGGTTTCGGCATGGCTCTGCCACTCTCGTAGCGGGAGCCACCGCTTTGGGTCACGCCGATCCTGCCCCAGAATTCCTGCTGGTTCAGGCCGAGCCTGTGACGGATTTCACGTGGATTCAGCGTCTTTTCTGTTCGCTTCATGGTCGATATCGTGGCGGCATGAGTTGGACTATGGGGGTACAGCAATCTCAACAGCTTGTTAACAACTTATTTAGGTGCGTGCGTGCCGATTGGTTCCCGTCCGGGATGAATCCGGATTCAATACATTGGCATCGACAACTCCGGCGTGAGGCATGTCAGGATCAGGGATATTCCTCATCCCATTGGCAAATAATGATCCTAGCATAGATCTTTGGCTATAGGAGAATGCCTGAACGCAAAGTGCGAGCACGCTCCATCATGCCCCCGAATTGCAAAAGGCATGCGCGCCGGCGCACCCGCATGCATTTCGCCGCCGGTCAGGACGATGTCCCTGGACTTCGTCTCTGCCCGTCCCCTGGTCTGTTGCGAATCTCGTGCCCGTCATGCGAGCAGGATGAATGCCGGAATGACAGGCGGTCGCACGATTCCCGGTACGGGTGCAGGGTCAGGGCAGGCTGAAAACCATCAATACCCCGGAGTCGGTAGGGAAGGTATTGAACGGGGCGCCGAAGAACGCGGCATAGTCATCCCCGGCCGGCGCTCCCCAGCCGGTCGCGACGGCTACGTACTGTTTGCCGTCCTTGCCGGTGTAACTGATGATCCCGCCACTATGACCCTGTCCATT
>JAHCKU010000254.1 GCA_026125625.1 Burkholderiales bacterium
GGCATGCATTTCCCCAACACCCAGATCCGGCATGGTCGTTTGCGGTTTGAGCGTCCCGGGTGAGCGAATCCAGCGACGCAGGTTCTCATCGGTGTTGGGCAGGATGCCGGCCACATAGACACGCCGCCATAAATCGCTCAACGGCGGTCCGACATCGGTGTCGGCACCGACAACGCCTGGAATGCGATGACAGGTCGAGCAGGCATATTGCTGAAACAGATTTCTGGCCTCCTCCTGCCTCATGACTTCAGCGGGCTTGCTCTGGCGCGCTTCCCACGGATTGCAGCCGACCGCCAGCAGACACCCCACCAGAAGCGTCAATAGACGGCACATGTCTCGAATCCCGCGCTCGCCTCGAGATAGCTCGCAGGCGTCTGCTGCGGAAGGTGCGCCACGAACGCCGCGATCGTGGCGATATCCGCATCCGTCAGCCGGTAGCGCCAGGCAGGCATGCCGGTCATCTTGATGCCATTGCTGATCACCCAGCGCAACTCATGTGGCGTCCACTTCCTTGCACTGTTGACCAGATTCGCCGGCACCGGCAACATGCCCAGCGCAAACGACTCGGGAGCCTGCCCGGGTGCCCCATGACATTGCTGGCAATGGCGACGATAGCACTGGGCACCTCGCTGCAATTGCCCAGGAGTAGTCGCGGCAGCCATCAGGTCGGCAGACGTGCCGATGGCCCGCGCACGCACGCTGCTGCGCTTTCCGGCGTCCAGCAGCGTATAAACCGCATGAGTGTGTTGGCGGACCGCTGACACGTCATAGATACCCGACTCCACTGCCGCCACCAGTGCGAGGGCAGCCAGCAGAGTCAGCGCACACAGCGTGAACGTCACTTGCAGGGAGAGCGCCACCTGTACCTGAGGACGAAATCGCCCCATGTCGTAACTTCGAGTACGGTCAGCGCCGATTTCTTCATGCTCACCCTACCCCGAATGCGCCACGCAGCGCTTCGCGGCAGTCCTCCAGTTCCACCGCGATTGCATCCAGTTCGCTCGTCAGATACTCCTCGGCGTAGGTGAATGCTCTGTTCTGCTCTTCCAGCACGTGCATGGTGACCAGCTCGTTGACCTGCTCAGCCGCGCGCACGAATGCGGTCTTGTCCGTTACCGCCGCTTGCGCTAGCTGCAGCACGGCGAGACGGATGCGGGCGTGCTGATCGTGCAACGACTGCACGAACGAGGTCAATACTTCCATGCGCCCCAACGCGGGATAGAACACCTGCTCCTCCAAGCGCATGTGACGCTCCAGTTCCTCGATCAGCACCTGACGCTCGTGTTCTAAATCGCCCTCAGGGACGAGAAGTCGGTCCAGCAGACGACCGATCAGCTCCTGCTCCTGCCGCAGAAGCTGCAAAGCAATAGGACGTTCCGGCTTCTTCGTCCGCACCACCTCTTCCTCACGCCGATCGTGTGCAGTCATCCTTCCAGATGCATCGATGCATCGTAAGCGTCACCTTGCAGCCTTCCCGTTCGGTTTCTCCGGTTGAGCAGAAAGGCGTGCGCGGAGCGCCAAAGCTGAGGGTTGCTCAGCGCAGTGCGCAAGGCGGCGGCCCCCAGTCCGATCACGAGGCCGGCCATGCCGGAGCGACGAACGGCAGCATCAGCGCCGCTGGTGTTCGCAGTACGCAACCGCCCGAGGCGTTCCACCACGAACCCCGCTGCCAGCGCACTCAGAAGTGCGGCCGGCGACGCCAGCGAGCGCCGTGTGCGCTCGCGTGAGGCATGCAGATTCCAGTTCAACTCCTGACGCCGGCGCTGCAGTCTCTGCTCTGCACGCCGGATTTCTTCGTCGAGATCATGAATGCTTCGCATCGGCGATCCCGGTGGTGGTGATCTCTTCACGCCCGGCGGCAAGCTGCCGCAACGTGGCACTGAAGGGCATCTCGGTCAATTGCCGCTTTGCCCACCATGCCACCAATGCCGCGCCGACAAGATTGAGGATGGCCGCAACCAGTAGAATCACCGGCCAGGTCACATGGGCGGTCAGCCAGATCACTGCTGCAGTGACTACCGCCAGCCACGCCGTGACCAGGAGCACGGATACCACCAGGACCGACGCCAACGCATAAGTCAGATGCAATCCCGCGCGCTGCGCTTCGAGCACTGCCAGGAAAGCGTGCTCTCGCACCACACAGCGCAGTTCGCTCCATGCCCCGCGCAACGCCGTTCGCAGTGAACCGTCCTCATGCGCAACCGTGCCACCTGGCTTCAGGGCCTCGACTTCGCACTCGCGCAGCCGATCGAGCATGTCAGCGTGACAGCCGGCTGAGAACGAAACCTACCGCAGCTGCGATCGCCAATGCCGCCATCGGACGTTCGCGCACATAGCCGCGCACGTGCTGCATCATTTCGTCCTGTCTGGCGAGCAACTGTTCGCCGTGATGGCTCATGCGATCCGCGACACCGTGCGCCGTGGTGGCCATGCGATCGACTGCATCGTGCGCGCGCTGCGAAACGCGCGTTGCCGCTTCGCCTGCCAGAGAAGATGCTTCGCTGGATGCGTCCCTGCCGCTCGGATGTGTAGTTTCCATCTATTCACCCTCCTGTTGGGTTGATCATGCGCGATGCGCAACGTGCAACGCTGGGCAGCAAGCACAGTGCCGATTCAAGTGTCGATCGGCCCATGCAACTGCGGTGAAGCACCGCTGCGCAAACCGGCTGCGCAAGCTCGCGCTGCCGGGGGGAGAGGCGCTTCCTCATCGTCCGTTCGTACCATTTCGCGTCGGTTGCGCGTATCGTCCAGGAGTCGCGCGAACGGTTCGCCCAGCTCCGGATGTTTGAGCGCGAAGTGCATGGTCGCTGCCAGGTAGCCCAGCTTGGATCCGCAGTCGAAACGCCGACCGGCGAAACGATAGGCGTGCACCGTTTCCCGCCGGCACAGCTGCGCAATGGCATCGCTGAGCTGAATCTCGCCGTTGCTCTCCGGTCGCAGATCCTTCAGACAGTCGAACAGACGTGGCGTGAGCACGTAGCGACCGACTACTGCCAAGGTCGAAGGTGCCTGCCCCGGATGCGGTTTCTCGATAATCTGCTCCACTGGACACAGACGACCGATTGCATGCGCGCAGCGCACCACTCCGTATTGGCCAACCTCTTCGCACCCGACCTGCTGCACGGCAATCACGCTGCTGCCAGCAGCGTCGAACTGCGCGAGCAGTTGCTGCAGGACACCCGGATCGGCGTCCATCAGATCGTCCGGCAGGATCACGGCGAAGGGCTCATCACCGATCAGCGCGCGTGCACACCACAGCGCATGACCGAGCCCCAGCGCCTGCGATTGGCGCACATAGGCATAGCGCACCGCTGGCGGCAGCAGCCGGCGCAATCCATCCAGCATCGCATGCTTGCCTTGTGACTGCAGCTGTCGCTCCAGCTCCGAGCCGACGTCGAAATGATCCTCGATTGCCTTCTTGGTCCGGCTGGTGACGAACACGATTTCGTCGATTCCCGCCGCCACGGCTTCCTCCACGGCGTACTGAACCAGGGGCTTGTCCACCACCGGCAGCATCTCTTTGGGCAGGGATTTGGTTGCAGGAAGAAAGCGTGTACCCAGGCCGGCCACGGGAAGGATCGCCTTCTTCACCTTCCGGCGCGCATTCATGGCTTCTCCTTGCGCGCTCCGCTGCCAGCTTTTGCAGGTGCAGGGCAGTTGGGCGAGAGGCTGGGCTGGCCGCGGCAGTCCGTGTCTTCCAGTCCACTGTCGATATCGCGTTGCGCCTGATCGATGACCTCCTTCTGCACCGCAGGCTTGTGCTCAGGATGGGCGTTTTCCGTAGCTGATTCATCGCGCTCGTGCGGCATGGGCATGCGACCAGAAGGTCCGCCTCCACGCTCGGGCGCGTTGGGAGCATCACGCCGCCGCCGGGCCGGCCGCGCATCGGCAGCATCCTTGTCGTCCGCTTCAGGATTGAGAGCGGGACGTGTCCGCTCGCTGGTGCTCTCCATTGTGTTCGCTCTCTCGATGATGTGTATGCACATTCAGTATTTCATCAAGACTATCCGCACAGCAGTGGTCGTGCCCGCGTCGTCGGTGACGGCACACGCGTTGCTGTGCGGCACTCAGACGCCGCTGCATCGGCGGCCCAACGGACGAGGATTCAGACATGGCACGCATTGGAAGCGGTACGGACACACGCACGATCGGATCGAGGCAGCCCGCTCGTCGCAGCAGATCGACGCTGCGCAGGAGCAAAGACGTCCTGGCATTGCTGCAGGAGGATCACAAGCGAGTCCAGAAAATGTTCAGGCAGTTCCAGAAGATGGACCATACGGACGTGGACGGCATGAACGCATTGGTGGAAGCGGCCTGTAGCGAGCTGGAAGTCCACACGAAGCTGGAAGAGGAACTGTTCTATCCCGCGCTGCGCGAAGCATTCACCGACGAGGAAGAGCAGATGGAGATGCTCGAAGAAGCTCAGATCGAGCATGACACGGCCAAGGGGCTGATCGTGTCCGTGCGCGCATTGCAGCCTGGTGAAGCCAGATATGTGGCCGCCTTCACCGTACTCGGCGAGTACGTCAAGCACCACATCGAGGAAGAGGAATCGCAGATCTTCAAGCAGGCGAAGAAGGCGAAACTGGACCTCCAGGGATTGGGTGAAGAGCTGAAGGAACGCCGCCGGCAGCTGATGGATGGTCAGGAAGAGGATATTGGAGACGGTGCAGCCGACCAGCGTATTCGGTGAATGGCCGGAGGCGCTGAAACCCGAAGGATCAGCAGAGCAATTTTTGTCCGGAATTCCGAGGCGGAGCGGCCGCTACGGCTGATGGGTGGCGGCCGCCAGCTCCCGCGCCAGAAGCAGGTCCTCCACCAATGCCGTGAACAGTTGCTGCTGCCGTGATTTCTCCGGCACGCGCAATACGGCAGAGGGATGATAGGTTGCCAGCACCAGATAGTCGTTGTGGGTGATGGCGCGCCCGCGCAACACGGAGATGGTGACCGGCCCGCCGAGCACCGCACGCCCCGCCGTGGTGCCGAGCGCCACCACTACTCGCGGACGTATTCTGGCCAGTTCCTGCTGCAGCCAGAACTCACACGCTTCGATCTCTCGCTGCGCCGGCGTCTTGTGCATACGCCGCTTGCCGCGCGGCTCCCATTTGAAATGCTTGACCGCATTGGTGAGGTAGACCTGCTCGCGATCGAGGCCGGCCTCGGTCAACGCGTGGTCGAGCAGACGACCGGCCGGCCCGACGAATGGCCGGCCAGCGAGATCTTCTTCCTGGCCAGGCTGCTCGCCTACCAGCATGAGTCGGGCTCGCTCAGGGCCTTCA
>JAHCKU010000255.1 GCA_026125625.1 Burkholderiales bacterium
GCCAGATCGAGCATGATCTGCCAGAAAGCGTCGCGTGCGATCGGGTCCACACCGGAAGTCGGCTCGTCGAGAATCAGTATCTCCGGCCGGTGCACCATCGCTACTGCCAGCGACAGCCGCTGGCGCTGCCCCAGCGGCAGCGCGCCCGGCAATGTATCCATGATGTCGGTCAGCGCAAAGCGCTGCGCCATGTCCTGGACGCGTGCCTCGATCTGCGCCTCCGGCACGCTGAACAGGCGCGCATGCAGCACGAGATTCTGCTGCACGGTCAACTCGCCGTACAGCGAGAACGACTGCGTCATGTAGCCGACCCTGCGGCGGGTGTCCAGGTCGTGCGCCTTCACCGGATGGCCGAACAGCCACGCCTGCCCTTCGCTGGCCGGCAGCAGGCCGGTCAGCATCTTCATGGTGGTGGTCTTGCCGCAGCCGTTGGAACCGAGAAAGCCGAATATCTCGCCGCGCCGGATGCGGAAGCTCACGTGGTCGACGGCGACGAAATCACCGAAGCGCATGGTCAGATCGTGCGCTTCGATCGCAGCCCCATCGCCGCTGTCGACAGGGACGGGGTGAGGCGTGATCCCCGCCGGTCGATGATTCGCGCGCTGCACGGCGGGGAGCAGGGTGATGAACGCGTCTTCCAGGCTGTGCGCGCCGGTACGCTCGAGCAGCGCTGCCGGTGTGCCGGTCGCGAGCACCTGCCCGGCGTTCATCGCCACCAGCCGGTCGAAGCGTGCCGCCTCCGCCATGTAGGCGGTGGCGATCAGGACGCTCATGCCGGGGCGGCCGGCGCGGATGCGCTCGATGAGCTCCCAGAACTGGCGGCGCGACAGCGGATCGACGCCGGTGGTGGGCTCGTCCAGGATCAGCAGGTCCGGATCGTGGATCAGTGCGCAGCACAGCCCGAGCTTCTGCTTCATGCCGCCCGAGAGCTTGGCCGCGGCACGGTCCGCGAAGGGCATCAGGCCGGTGGCACGCAGCAGCTCGGCGATGCGTGCTTCGCGCTCGGGGCGTGGATGCCCGAACAGACGTCCGAAGAAATCGACGTTCTCGAACACCGACAGCGTCGGGTACAGGTTCCTGCCCAGACCCTGCGGCATGTAGGCGATGCGCGAGCACACTGCGCGGCGGTGCAGCGCATCGGCGATATCGCCGCCCAGGACCTCGATCCTGCCGCTCTGGACCGCGCGTGCACCGGCGATGAGCGAGAACAGGCTGGACTTGCCCACGCCGTCCGGTCCGATGAAACCGACCAGGCAGCCGGACGGTATGTCGATGCTGACCGCATTCAGGGCACGGGTCTTGCCGTATCGAAGATCTACTTCATGCAGCCGCGCGACCGATGGCGAGGCGACACCCGCTGCCTCGCCCGTGGGGGGAGGCGTGTTCATTCCGGGAGCTTGATCTGCAGCCGGGCCGGCCAGTCGACGTTGGCATCCAGCCGCACATAGGCCATACCGGGCAGGCCGGTCTTCACCTGCCGGATATGCTTGCGCAGCAGCTCGGGTGGGATCTGCGCACGAACACGGAACATGAGCTTCTCGCGCTCGCTCGCGGTTTCCACCGTCTTGGGCGTGAATTGGGCCTCCGATGCGACGAAGGACACCTGCGCCGGAATCACGTACTGCGGTGCTGCATCCAGCACCAGGCGCACTTCCGCGCCCAGTGCGATCCGGCCCGCCACCGTGGTGGGCAGGAAGAAGGTCATGTACACGTCGCTGAGATCGATCATGTTGAGCACGCGTCCGCCCGCCGCCACCACTTCGCCGAGCTCGGCGACGCGGTATTGCACCCGCCCGTCGCGTGGTGCCCGCAACGTGGTGTCGTCGATGTCGGCCTGGATGCGCTCGATGTTGGCGCGGGCTGCGACTTCGGAAGATTGCGCCCCGGCCACCTGCGACCGAGCGGTGGCGATACTCGCATCGGCAGCGGCGACCTGTGCACGTGCTGCGTCGAGGGCGGCCTGGGCGCTGTCCACACGCGCGCGTTCGTCGTCCACTGCCTGTGGGGAAATGAAGCCATCGTTGGCCAGCGCCGTGGAACGCGACAGGCGCTGCTTCGCTGCATTCAACTCCACCTCGCGCTGCACGACCGCAGCCTGTGCAGCGGCCTTGTCGCTCCTGCGCTGTTCGAGCTGACTGCGTGCCGTGGCCACCGCGCTACGCGCCTGCAGCACCTGCGCTTCTGCTTCGCGGCGCTGCGCCTCCAGCGCCTGGGTATCCAGGGAGGCCACCACCTGTCCGGCGGTGACGAACTCGCCCTCGCCGACCAGGATCTCCTTCACCCGGCCAGGCGTTTTGGCTGCAACGTCGATCTCGACCGCCTCGATACGGCCATTGCCGCTGATGATGCCTGCCTCGTTTTCATCGGTCCCATAGCGCTGCCAGGCCAGTATGGCAGCCGCGCCGACGGCGAGCACCGCCACCAACCAGATCAACCATTTCTTTTTATTGAAGCGCAAGCAAAGCCTCCTGGCCTAAAATCTTCGCTGCAACTATAACAACGATTGTCGTAAGGAGAACCTTCATGCACGCCAGGTTGTTGGTATCGATAGTCTTGAGCATCGCCGTCCATGCACATGCACAGCCCGGCTTGGTCGATGACCAGCGTCTGCTCGATGCGCAGCGGGATGGACGCAACTGGCTGACCTACGGCAGGGACTACGGGAATCAGCGCTTTTCGCCACTGGCGCATATCGATCGCGGCAACGTCTCCAGGCTGGCACCGGCCTGGTCGTTCAGCAGTGGCGTGTCCTCCACCTTCCAGGCTTCGCCGATCGTGGTGGACGGCGTCATGTACGTGTCACTGCCGTTCAACCACGTGGTGGCGCTGGATGCGCGCAGCGGCAAGGAGCGTTGGCGCTATCGGCACGAGCGCCGCACCGACAAGATGTGCTGCGGGCCGGCCAACCGCGGCGTGGCAGTAGCCTATGGCAAGGTGTTCATGGGTACGGTCGATGCACGCCTGATCGCGCTCGATCAGGCCAGCGGGAAGCCGGTGTGGGACGTGGCGCTGGTCGATGATCTCGACGGCGCCACTGAGCACACCGAGCAGCTCGGCGCCGACGATCCACTGCGCAAGAGCCGGGTGAGCGGCTCCACCGGCGTGGGGGCGAGCATGGCACCGCTGGTGTATCGCGGCACGGTGGTGATCGGCATCACCGGCGTGGGCTACGGATTGCATCTGGATTCGGACCGCGAAGGCGCCCCGCTGGGCGCAGTGGTCGGCATCGCCGGACAGAGCCAGCGCGCCGGCTTCTATGCCGCATTCGACGCGAATACCGGCGAGCGTCTTTGGCAGTTCGATACGACACCCGCGGTCGGCTGGGAAGGCGCGTTTCGCGACCGTACGCCGGACGGCGAGAAGCTCGATCGCGATCTGGCCGGTGAGCGCGCAGCGCTGGCGAAGTATCCCGATGCTGCCCGGCGCGGCGGCGGCTCGGCGTGGACCACGCCGGCCGTGGACGTGAAGACCAACACGCTGTTCGTGGGTGTGGGCAATCCCTCGCCGCAGATGGATGACGTCAGCCGTCCGGGTGACAATCTGTACACCGTATCTCTGGTCGCACTGGATGCGGACAGCGGCAGGATGAAGTGGTACTACCAACTGGTGCCGCACGATATGTGGGGCTACGACGTTGCCAGTCCGCCGGTGCTGCTGGATGTGACCAAAGGCTACGACAGCATTCCCGCGGTCGCGCACGCGGGCAAGACCGGCTGGTTGTACGTGCTCGACCGGCGCGACGGCACGCTGCTGTACAAGTCCGAGGAATTCGTTCCGCATCAGAACATGTTCCGACGCCCGACTGCCGAGGGCATCGAAATTGCGCCTGGTGGCATCGGCGGCTCCAACTGGTCACCGGTAGCCCTCGATCCGCGCAGCGGACTGGCTTATGTGGCCGCCATGCATTGGCCGATGCGCTATACCGTGAAAGAAATCCCGGCCAGCGCCGGCAAATCCGCCGTCCGTTACACCGCGTTGGAGCCCTCGCAGGGTCCGCGTTGGGGATTGCTCAGCGCAATCGACACGCAGGCATCGGGGGCGATCAGATGGCAGGTCAGGACCGAGCAGCCGCTGGTGGGCGGCGTGCTCGCCACCGCCGGCGATCTGCTGTTCATGGGAGAAGGCAACGGCCGATTCAACGCTTACGATGCGCGTACCGGCAAGCTGTTGTGGCAGCACGAATGCGATGCCGGAGTGAATGCACCGCCGATCACGTACGAGATCGACGGCAGGCAGTACGTGGCGGTGGCGGCGGGCGGCAATCAGCTGTTCGGCTTCAAGCAGGGCGACACGATTCACGTGTTCGCGCTGCCGGAGTAGGTCGTTACCCCGGCAGGGCCGGCGCCAGATCTTATGCGTCTTCCGAAAAGATGCTTTCAGTACCTGGATGCCGGCCTGCGCCGGCATGACGAAATCAGCGGCCTGCGCCGGCATGACGTAGGACACTGGTCACCTTGGCGAAGTCGAGTAGATCGTCACCCCGGCGAAAGCCGGGGTCCAGAAACGAACAGACTTCCGCCGGCGTTCAGCGTTTCACCACCACCACCTCCAGGTATTCGCCCGGAACCACCAGCGAATCCCGGCCGGCGATGTTGCGGTGCTGGAGAGTTTCGGTGAGGTCTTCCGCCAGTCGACGCTGCGCCTCGGTATCGAGCGCGGCGAAGGCCTTGTGGGTGGGGCCGTAGAAGTCGCGGAACACCTGGATCCAGTGCTCGGGAGAGCAGTAGCGGAACATGAATTCCTTGCGCTGCATGCGAATATCCGCCGCCTGCGCACCGAACAGCGTCTCGATGCGCGGCTGCGTGCCCCACAGCATGGGTGAATCCAGCCCGGCGGGTGGCGCGACGTGCCTGCCGATCACCTTGAACAGGTCGCCGAGGAAGCCCTCCGGTGTCCAGTTCGCCAGCCCGATGCGGCCGCCGCTACGCACCACGCGCAGCATCTCGTGTGCGGCGCGCTGCTGTTGCGGCGCGAACATCACACCGAAGGTCGATAGCACGACATCGAAACCGGCGTCATCGAACGGGAGGTCCTCGGCGTCGGCAGCCCGGAACTCCACCTCCAGCCCTTCCGCCTGTGCCCGCGCCCGCCCCCGCTCCAGCAGGGCAGGCACGTAGTCGGTGGAGGTCACCTGCGCGAAACGCCGTGCAGCGGCCAGGGTTGCGTTGCCGTTGCCGGCGGCCACGTCGAGGACGCGCTCGCCGGCGCGCACGTCGGCGGCCTCGGCCAGCGATTCGCCGACGATCTGCAGGGTGGTGCCGA
>JAHCKU010000256.1 GCA_026125625.1 Burkholderiales bacterium
AACCGCGGTGCAGGGCAACGACCCCGGCACTCAGGTTGAAGTAGTCGACCCTCGACAGGCCGGCTTGTTCCATCATCGCCTTCAATTCTTCCTGGCCCGGATGCATGCGGATGGATTCGGCCAGGTAGCGGTAGCTGTCCGCGTCATTGGCGACCTTCTGGCCCATCCACGGCAGCAGCTTGAAGGAATATAGGTCATAGAGCGGCGACAGCGGTTTCCACACGCGCGAGAACTCGAGCACCAGCAGGCGTCCGCCCGGACGCAGCACGCGCCGCATCTCGCACACCGCCTGCTCAGGGTCGGGCATGTACATGAGGCCGAATGCGCAGAGCGCGACATCGAAGCTGGAATCCGGAAGGTCCAGATGCTCAGCATCCATGCGTGCGAAGGTGGCGTTCGATACCTCCGATTCCACAGCTCGCCGTCGCGCGGCATCGACCATGCGATCGGCCAGGTCGATACCGACTACGTGACCCTGTGGGCCGACTGCTTCAGCCGCGGCGAAAGCAATCAAGCCGGTGCCGCACGCCACGTCGAGTACTCGCTCACCCGGTACCAGGCGCGCGGATTTCAATAGTCCGGTTTGCGCGCTGGCCAGCTGTGCCTGCCACAGCGATTCATAGTCAACCGCCGCCAGGTCCCAGCCGTAGCGCTGGATTCTCCGTTGCAGCCTGGGTTCCATGATCAGGCACCGACGGGCAAGGCGGTGGAATCGATGAAAGCGTTCATGGGGTCTGTGTCCTCGCTAGGCGTACATGTCGAAAAAGAGCAATCGTCGGAGCCGCTCTCCTCATGGGAGGGTAGTAAACCGCCCAGGCGTGCATGGCGTCCTGACCAAGCGTCGCACATTCCTGCTCGATCGTCCCCAGGTCGTCCACCACACAGGCCGCACTTGACGAGACATCCGGAACTCCTGTCCGATCGTCCGTCTGGCTGGCATACGCCCTTTCGCCACTTGGCGCGGTGTGCCGGGACGCGCACAATCGGAAGCATCCAGCACGGTCAAGAGTTCAGGATTACGGTCATGACGATGCGCGAGATTGCGACGGCGATGCAACGGGTGGAGGCGATATTGCAGCGCCGTCCCGAGTTCGGCATGCATGACGATGCGCCGGCTTCAGCCTCCTGGGAGGGCGGCACACGCGCGGTATCGACGCATGCCAACGGCACGCGCATCGTGACCGACATGCCCGCCGAACTTGGCGGCAGCGGCGACCAGGTCACACCGGGATGGCTGCTGCGCGCAGGACTGGCCGCGTGCGCCGTCACCCGCATCGCAATGGCGGCGGCAGTCGAGAACATCGAGCTGACGGCGCTGCAAGCGGTGGCCAGCAGCCGGTCGGATACGCGCGGCATGATCGGCATGTCGGATGCCGACGGTAATCCAGTGCAGGCAGCGCCGTGCGAGGCGCACCTGCATGTGCGCATTTCCGCACGCGGTGTCTCTCCGGAACGATTGCGCGCCCTGGTCGAAGACAGCCAGTGCTGTTCGCCGGTATCCAGTGCGCTGCAAGTCGAGGTGCCGCTGACCTTGTTCGTCGAGGTCGATGCCGCCTGATGGATGCCCTGTCACAAACCTTGCGCATAGTGCGACTGGTCGGCGCCATTTTCATCCATGGCAGATTCACCGCGCCCTGGTGCTACCAGTCACCTCGGGCGGACTCGGTTGCAGCGCTGCTCGAGCCTGGCGCCGAGCGGGTGATCATCTTCCATCTGATCACCGAGGGCGAGTGCTTCGTCGAGATCGGTGACCAACCGCCGGTACACCTGAACGCAGGCGACGTGGTGATCTTTCCGCAGGGCGATGCGCATCGCATGACGTCCGCGCCTGGGCTCACGCCCGCACCAGGCACGGGTCTGGCCGAGCTGCTGTCGCGCCGCCCGCGTCTCCTGACCTATGGCGGCGGCGGTGCCCGGACCCGCCTGATGTGCGGCTACCTCGCGTGCGACGCGCGCCTGGCGCGAATGCTTCTCACCGGGTTGCCGCCTCTGCTGCGAGTCAATGTGCGCGGATCGAATGCCGGAATCTGGCTGGAAGCTTCCGTGCGCTATGCGCTTGCCGAGGCGCGCTCACCTCGCCCCGGCGGTGCCGGCGTGCTGGCCAAGCTGGCCGAAGTGCTGTTCATCGAGGTGCTACGCCTGTATGTGAACGAGCAAAGCCAGGGTCGCACTGGATGGCTGGCGGGCGTGGGCGACCGAATCGTCGGCGCTGCCCTGAATGCGCTTCACAAGAATCCCGCCAACGCCTGGACCCTGGAAGGGCTCGCCCGTGCAGCGGGCACTTCGCGCTCGGTGCTGGCCGAGCGCTTCCAGCATCTGGTCGGTACATCACCGATGCAATACCTGACGCAATGGCGCATGCTGCTGGCTGCGAATCTGCTGTGCTCCAGCAACATCCCGCTGGCCCGCGTCGCCGAGAATGTCGGCTATCAGACCGATACCGCATTCAGCCGTGCCTTCCGGCGAGAGTTCGGTGTGCCGCCGTCAATATGGCGCAGAAGCCAGGCGGCACGTGGACAGATTCAATGACCTCACCCGATCCGCATGACCTCGCGCGCTTCGTCGATGCGCAGGCGGCGGTATACGACACCGTGCTGGCCGAGCTGCGCGCCGGCCGCAAGCGCACGCACTGGATGTGGTTCATCTTCCCGCAGCTGCGCGTGCTGGGCCGCAGCGTCACGGCACTGCGCTACGGCATCGCGAATCGCGAGGAGGCCGAGGTCTATCTGGCCCATCCGCTACTGGGTCCTCGCCTGCGCGAATGCGTGGACGCAGTGATGTCGGTGCCGGGATCCACGCTGCACGAGGTTTTTGGCGCCCCCGATGACCTCAAATTCCGCTCGTGCATGACGCTGTTCGAGGTCGTGGCCGACGCAGGCTCGATCTTTTCCCAGGCGCTGGCGCGCTGGTGCGAGGGCCAGCGCGACACCGTCACGCTGCGGGCGCTAGGCCGGGATCCTGCGTGAGCGCCTCGCCTGCTACAGATACTGCTCGAACCACGCCCGCAGGCGCTTCCAGCCGTCGTCCGCCTGCTCCTTGCGATAGCTCGGCCGGTAATCGGCATGGAAGGCGTGCGGCGTGTCCGGATAGGTGACGATCTCCGAGCGCGTCTTGCCGGCCGCCTTCAGCGCGGCACGCATCCTGTCCACCGACTCGTTCGAGATGCCGGCATCGGCACCTCCGTACAAGCCGAGCACCGGCGCCTCGATCCTGTCGGCTACCGACACCGCAGTGAGCGTCGAGCCAGGTTGGTACGCACGGTCGACCGGCCCATACCATGCCACGCCAGCCTTGAGCGTGGAGCTGTGCGCAGCATAGAGCCACACGATGCGCCCGCCCCAGCAAAATCCGGTGATGCCCACCCGAGAAGTATCGCCGCCATTTCTACCCGCCCATGCGACCGCCGCGTCGAGGTCGTCCATCACCTGCTGGTCGGGCACTTTGGCCACGACCTTGGCGATGATGTCCTTGGTGTCGGTGATCATGGTCACGTCACCCTGGCGCACGTAGAGATCCGGTGCCGCCGCCATGTAGCCGATCTTGGCCAGACGCCGGCACACGTCCTTGATGTGCTCATGCAGGCCGAAGATCTCCTGCACCACCAGGACAATGGGGAATTTGCCGCTGCCGGCCGGATAGGCCGCGTAGCCCGGAATGCTGCGGTCGCTGGTCTGGATCTCGACGTCCGCCGCGATCAGACCCTGCGTATCGGTGGTGATCATGGTCTGCGCGCATACCGGCTGCACCGCGAGCGCAAAACCGCCCACGAAACCGGTCGCCACGAACTCGCGCCGCGACCACGACGGCTTGGCTCCGGTCAGGGAAAGAATTTCGTCACGCACTACGTCGTTCATTCTCGCCTCCTCGTCGGTGTCGGTGCTTCCCGGCTACCCCTGCGTCAACCCCATCACCGCACGCACGTCTCGCATCGTCTCCTGCGCCAGCGTGCGCGCGCGTGCGCAGCCGCCGGCGATGATGTCGCGCACCAGATTAGGGTTGTCGAGGTAGACCTGGGCGCGCTCGCGCATCGGCTCCTGCTCCTTCAGCACGGCATCGATCACCGGCTGCTTGCATTCCAGACAGCCGATGCCTGCGCTGCGACAGCCCTGCTGCACCCACTGCCGGGTGGCATCGTCGGAGTAGACCAGGTGGAACTGCCACACCGGACATTTCTCCGGTTCGCCCGGGTCACTGCGGCGCACGCGTGCGGGATCGGTGGGCATGGTACGGATTTTCCTGGTCACGCTGTCCGCATCTTCGCGCAGGGAAATGGTGTTGTTGTATGACTTGGACATTTTCTGTCCGTCCAGACCGGGCATCTTCGAGGCTTCGGTGAGCAGCGCCTCGGGTTCGGCCAGGATCATCTTGCCGCCGCCTTCGAGATAGCCGAACAGGCGCTCGCGGTCGCTGCTGCCGAGGTTGTGGCTCTGTTCCAGCAGCGCGCGGCCAGCCTCCAGCGCCTCGCGATCGCCCTGCTCCTGGTAGCGCGCGCGCACATCGCGATAGAGCTTGCCGAGCTTGCCGCCGAGCTTCTTGATCGCCGCTTCCGCCTTTTCCTCGAAGCCGGGCTCGCGCCCATAGATGTGATTGAAGCGGCGCGCGATCTCGCGCGTGAATTCGATATGCGGCACCTGATCTTCACCCACCGGAACCAGGTTGGCGCGGTAGATCAGGATGTCGGCGCTCTGCAGCAGCGGATAGCCAAGGAAGCCGTAAGTGGACAGATCCTTGTCCGTGAGCTTCTCCTGCTGATCCTTGTAGGTGGGAATGCGTTCCAGCCATCCCAGCGGCGTGATCATCGACAGCAGCAGATGCAGCTCGGCATGCTCCGGCACGCGCGACTGGATGAACAGCGTTGCCTTGGTCGCATCCACCCCGGCGGCGAGCCAGTCGATCACCATATCCCACACGTTGGCCTCGATCACCTCCGGCGACTGGTAGTGCGTGGTGAGCGCGTGCCAGTCGGCGACGAAGAACAGGCAGGGATGCTCATCCTGCAGGCGCACCCAGTTCTTCAGTACGCCATGGTAGTGGCCAAGGTGCAATGCGCCGGTCGGCCGCATGCCGGAGAGAACGGTGTCGGTGAACATGGAACGGATGGCGGTTAGCTGAGATTGAACATCACCGACAGCACGGTCAGCACCGCGTCGCGGAAGGGTCCGAGGATGCTGCCGAGAACACCGGTGAACAGCAGGACGAGCAGGATTATAAAGCCGTAGGGCTCC
>JAHCKU010000257.1 GCA_026125625.1 Burkholderiales bacterium
ACCACCGGCGATGCCGTACCAGGCGTACAGCGTGCTCGTAACGTCGGCATACATACGCGGTGGGTAGCCGAGCTTGACCGGCAGCTCCAGCAGGTGTGCAGCACCTGGTGCCAAACCCAACGCAGTAAGCGTCAGCGCAGTAGCCTGAAGTGGTCGCGACAGCATGGACGTATCGCGGCAATTGGCATGCCGCGCCCATTCTCTAGCCGGCGCGCTCCAAAAGGAGAGTCCGGATCCAGTCGCTCCGAGCGCATTCGAAGCCGCCGTCTGGGTGGATAACTGGCCGCGCGTCCCCAGGGAAGCACTGAACAAGTGCTTCCCTAGGCGAACAGACTCTCGAGAACCTGGCGCCGCTTGCTTGCATCGAAGCGGGAGGCCTCGATCCATGTGAAGCGTTCCTGCCGACCGGACGCGACGGCCTCTTCCGCCGCAGCGCGATCGGTCCGGCCATCCGTCAGTACCACGACGCGAAGATCGCGCGATTCGCATGCGAGCGTGGTGAGCTCGTAACGACAGCCGGCATTGTGCGCCTGGAAGCCGCACAGATCCATCAGCACCACGTCGCTGCAACGAACGAGCGCCTGCAGTGGATCCACGACCATGACTGCCCTGTCCGTCAGCGCAAAGACCCAGACGCCCGCGAACACGACCAGCAAATCGGACAGCCTCTTGCGCGAATAGGCGCGCCCCAGCGCACGTCCCAGGATTCGCACCAGCCACCAGACCAAAGCCCAAGGCAGCAAGACGAACAACAGGAGCACGCCGTACCAGGGCAGCCAGCCCAGCCACGGATCCAACAACTCGATCAAGGACATCGCAAAAGGCGGCTGGTGTTCGCCCACGTACATCATCGCATGCACACCGGCGAGCGAGGACCACACCAGCACGGCCGTTGGCATAACCAGCCACGGTGCGATCGCACGGGTGGCGCTGCCCAGAAAGACCAACGACAGGAGCGCCAGCGACAGTCCGATATCGCTCGCCATTGCGCCGAGCAAAAGCAGCGGCCTTATCTCGATCTGCCGCCACAGACCGATGATGAGGAGAACGATGAAGGTCGCAGCGCACCACAACAACAGCGTCGCGAAGAGGCGCTTGACAGACCAGCGCCAGATGAGCGCCAACGCAGGAACAACGGGCCACAGATGCAGCAGCGCAATGGGAATCACCCGCCACGGCGATAGCGGATCACCCGGGAACTTGAGCAGGCAGTAGATACAGGCGCTCGTTCCGGCGATCAGGAACGATGACGCGATCAGCAGCATGGCGAGCCGCATGCCCGCAGCACGATTGTCCACCAGCGAAAACGGCGCCGCCGTTGGATAGTCCGCTGTCGCCTCGCCTGCGCGGACTTTCGACTCGTGCGGATCTCCAACACGCGGCGCACGCATCAGCTGCTGCATCCGGCGTCGATAGCGATGAGCGATGGCCCAGGCGGCGACACAAGAGAGCAGCACAGAGAGGATCAGTACCTGATACAACTCCCCGGGTTCTCGCGTCATAGCCGCTCATTCTGCCCATTCCCCCAAGCTTGACAAGGGCCAGAGCGATGGTCGGCTATGCCGGTCCGTCCAAGCTTTAGAAGTCGACCTGCACCTTGCCGTAGAACGAGCGGCCCTGCTCAGGGAAGCCCCAGGCCAGCTCGTATTCCTTGTCCAGCAGATTGCGACCGCCGACGGCGAAGCGGACATTCTTGGTCGCATCCCACTGCACCTGCAGGTTGGCCAACGCGTACCGGCCGGTACGCAGGTAGCTGGTGCCCGGGCCGGCGTTCCAACGGTTGCTGGCGTATTCGATGCTGGGCGTGAACGACCAGCGTTCGAACGGCGACCAGGTAGCGTACAGCAGCGCCTGGCTATCCGGTGCGCCGGTGGGACGATAGTCGGGCTGTAGTGCGTCCTTGATTTCGCGGTGCAGCCAGGTGAATGTGCCGCCGAAGGCGAATGAATCCGACAGGCGCGCCTCCCCGCCGAACTCGACGCCGTAGAACTCGCCGTCGCCAACGTTTTGGGTCTGGGTCATCTGCGGCGGGCCGGTGTCCACGACCACGGTCTGGATCATGTCCTTGACATCGGCATAGAACACCGCCGTATCGAAGCGAACCCTGTCGGAGATCCCCTTATGCCATGACAACTCGTAGTTGATGCCGCGTTCGCTGGCCAGATCGGGGTTCGGCACCGCGGTGCCGAAGCGTGTGCTGAAACGCTCGAACGAGGTCGGGAAACGCGTGCGCGAAGACACGCTGAAGCCGAAGCGCGATTGTTCGCTCTGCTGCCAGTACACCCCCACCTGCCCGTTCCACGCATCGCTGCCGCCAGTGGGATACTCGAATAGACCCTGCGTGGTGTTGTACTCCTGCGCCTGCTTGACGTCGTTGCGGTCGTAGCTCACGCCGGCCAGCAGGTCGATGGAACTGGTGGCGTGCCAGGTGTTCTCCAGCGCCAGCGACCAAGTGTCCTCGCGGCTGCGTTGGGTCGGTTCGCGCGAGCTCGCCGTCGGATGAGTGGGACGGTTGAGGTTGTATTCGCTGTGGCGATCGGTACGCCAGTGCGCGGCCAGACGGGTGTCGTTACTCGGCAAGGCACGGAAACCAAGCTCGACGCTCGCGCCGTAGCTCTTGTCGCCGTAGATGCTCCGGAAACGGCCATTGTTCGACTGGGTGGTGTAAGTGCCGTCGTCATAGGCATCCAGCGCATTGTCGAAGGTGTTGTAGTACACCTTCGTCTTCAGGTAAGTGGTCTCGCTCAAACGAGTGTTGGACAGAAAGTAGATGTTTTCGATGTCCCACATCGGCCAGTCCCAGTAGCTGTTGGGCGGGACAGGCGGGTCGTTGTAGACGTTGAGCGGCGCACCCTTGCTGCCGTCCTGCTGGGTGTAGTTGATGGCGTATTCGTCGGTGGCGTTGGGCTCGAAGCCGAGCTTCAGGTTGATGCGCGAGTCGCGGTTGTCGGATCGCTTGCGCTCCCCTTTGGGCTGGATCGAAGTGGCGTCGAAGCTGCCGGGCAGTTCCCAGTGGTCGCGGTCCTGGTAGCTGACGCTGGCATGCGCGTAAAAGCGTTCCTGGCGGGTTCCGATCGAGGCGTAGCCGTTCCACGCGTCGTAGCTGCCATTGCGGCCGAGGTCGAGGCCGGCCTGGAAATGCGCCTCGAACAGCTCGACCGGCTTGCGGGTGACCAGGTTGATCGCGCCGCCCATGGCGCCGGGGCCATCGATCACCGAAACATAGCCCTTTTTGATCTGGACTTCGGCCAGGTCGGCGGTGAGAAAGCGACGGAAATCGATCCGGTTGTCGGCAGGCAGGTAGATGCGCACGCCGTCGATGTATAGCGGCACTTGCCAGCGCCCGAAGCCGCGCACGAAGATGTCGTGCTCGTTACGGCGGCCGTTGCTGTCCAGCGTGGTCATCACGCCGGGCGTGAGCTTGACCGCCTCGTCGAGGGTGAACCTGTTGAACGTCCACATCTCTTCCCTGGTGACGACATCGTCGCTGGTGTCGATGTCTACGGGACTCGCAGTGACGACCGTCATCTGACCGAGCGTGTACACGTAGGGCGGCGTGGCGCTGGTGTCGCCGTCATCGGCGAATGCGACAGGTACGGCCAGGGCGCACGCAA
This sequence comes from Burkholderiales bacterium, assembly GCA_026125625.1. Lineage (GTDB taxonomy): Bacteria > Pseudomonadota > Gammaproteobacteria > Burkholderiales > SHXO01 > SHXO01. The sequence continues at coordinate 3,615 of JAHCKU010000257.1, forward strand.
TGGCGGCGGACAAGCGATAACAGGATGGACGCATGGACCAGATCTCCAGAGTGGCGAGTACGGCCGCACCCCTGCAGGTCCGGACCATATGACGCAGCAATGACGTCGGGCAGTCGCTATATCGACTGGTGCATTATGCATTGCGGAATATAGCGACAACCGAAACGGCATGCAAGTAGCAAGCGGGCGCTACCGGAAAGAGATCCGGTCGGTCAGATTTTCTGGTTCCGGCGCTCCGTGGAGTCGAGCGCTACGGGAATCCCCCATGCGGCTCGACGGCAAGAATGCCGAGCCTGGCTCAACGTTTACGCTTGCCGGGAAAGCAACTGCATCAACCCGCTGTTCGGCGATCAAGCCTTAAGACGCAAGGACCAGTTGCGTTTGCGTTACCACGGCACACGTTTTTCCATCTTCGGTCGTGATCAAGGTTTGCCATACCATGGTCGTTCTACCGCGATGAAAAGCGGTGCATTCGGCCGTTACGACGCTGCCAACGCGAGCGGCACGAATGAACTTCGTGCTCGAGTCGATCGTCGTCGTTCCAGCCCCTTCGGGCAGATTCTGGAAAGTGCCCACGGCACCTAACGTATCGGCGAGTGCCATGATCGCTCCGCCATGGAGTATCCCGCCCGTAGTGCAGAGATCGGCTCGCACTTTCATGATCCCTACGACTCGCTCCGACGACGCCTCCTTGAGCTCGATTCCAAGCAGCCCTGGAAACAGCGCAGACCACATTCGTTGCAGTGATTCGAGATCTTCCACCTTGTGCTCCTATGACTCGAACGCACGGCGTCCACGGTCACGCTGGCCAACGTATCCATTGTCCAGAGTCCGCCATCATATGAACAGTTGACCACTTGCAGCCACAACCGCCTCGCCGCCGATGCGGACACGCAGTGCTGCGCCATCCCGATCCCACGAGGCATGGACCTCGCCATCACGGCCTATTTCGATGCCCTGTTCGGCGATATAGCTGCCCGACGCTTCTTCCGGATGCTTGTGGCGCGCGATGTAGGCCGCGACCGAACCATTGCCGGAGCCACACACCGGGTCTTCGGCGACGCCCTCGCCCGGCGCGAAGGTCCGCACGCGGATGCGCACGGGGCCGGCGTCATCGCGTTCCACGAACACCGTCACGCCTGTCGCACGCGATGCCTTGCATTCGCTCGCGATCAAGCCCTGGTCGGGGTTGAGCGCGGAGATAGCCTCGAACCGGGACAGCTCCACGATGAGCCAGGACACGCCCGTCGAGACGACCTCGAACGGGCTGTCTGCCAGATCGGATGGGGCGCAGCCAAGCATCTTCGCCACGGTTTCGCGCGAAAGCCCGGTATCACGATAGCTTGGGGTGCGCTGCGTCATGCGCAGCAAGGTGCCCGATGCGGACGGGATGATCTCGACCGGCACGATGCCGATACCGCATTCCTGACGCAGCAAGGTCGCGCTGCCCTTATCAGGGTGACGCACGAGTACGGAATGGGCAGCCGCGATCGTCGGGTGTCCGGCGAAAGGCAGTTCGCTCATCGGGGTAAAGATACGGGCGCGGTAGTCGGCTTCAGGCGTGGTCGGCTCGAGGATGAAAACCGTCTCCGAAAGATTCATCTCGC
>JAHCKU010000258.1 GCA_026125625.1 Burkholderiales bacterium
GCCGCATCGGCGAGATGGTGATGCGCGAGCTGTACCGCCTGGACAAGGTGGCCTATATCCGTTTTGCCTCGGTGTACAAGGACTTCCAGGACGTCGAGGACTTCCGCGACGTCCTCAAGGAGGTCGAAAAGCCGGCCAGCACGCCGCGTCGGCGGGTGCGCCGCCCGACGGCGTCCTGAGGGCGGCGAGCGGACCTTCATCGCACGCGCTGCGCATGTTCTCTCCCAGCGATCACAAGCATATGGCGCGTGCCCTGGCGCTGGCCGCGCGCGGGTTGTTCACCACCACGCCCAATCCGCGTGTGGGCTGCGTGCTGGTACGCGAGGGCAGCGTGGTGGGTGAAGGCTGGCATGAACGCGCGGGAGAGGCGCATGCGGAAGTGCATGCCTTGCGGCGGGCCGGTGCGCTGGCGCGTGGCGCCACCGCCTATGTATCGCTCGAACCGTGCAACCATCAAGGCCGTACTGCGCCGTGCGTCGACGCATTGCTGGCGGCGGGCGTGCGCAGAGTGGTGGCGGCGATGGAAGATCCCAACCCGCAGGTGGCGGGCAGCGGCTTGGCGCGGCTGCGCGCGGCAGGGGTCGAAGTGCAGTGCGGTCTGCTGGCCGACGAGGCGCGCGAGCTGAACGTGGGATTCGTCGCGCGCATGCAGCGCGGCCGCCCATGGCTGCGGTTGAAGACCGCTGCCAGCCTGGATGGACGCACGGCGCTCGCCAATGGCACCAGTCAATGGATTACCGGACCTGCAGCGCGCCGCGATGCGCATCGCTGGCGCGCGCGCTCGTGTGCGGTGATGACCGGCATCGGCACGCTGCTGCACGACGACTCGCGTCTGACCGTGCGCGAGATTCCCACTGCGCGGCAGCCGCTGCGTATCCTGGTCGACCGCAATCTGGAGCTGCCGCTGGACGCGCGCATCCTCGAAGGCGGCAATGTGCTGGTATTCACCGCGCGGGAGCAGCCGCGGAAGGCACGCGAGCTGGCCGAGCGTGGCGCCGAGGTGATGGTGCTGGGCGATGCATGCGGCAAGGTCGATCTGCCGGCGATGCTGCAAGAACTGGGACGCCGCGAGCTGAACGAGATCCTGGTGGAGTCCGGCAACCGGCTCAACGGCGCTCTGGTGCGCGCCGGGGTGGTCGACGAGCTGATCGTCTATCTCGCGCCGCAGCTGCTCGGCGATCGTGCACGCGGCATGTTCGATCTGGGTGAATTGACCGCGCTCGAGCAGCGCATCGAGCTCGACGTTCGCTAACTGCGCAGGGTGGGGGCAGACCTGCGCTTGCGCGCACGGATGCGGGGCCATGAAGCCGACACGCGCGTACACTCGTAGCCATGTTCACGGGCATCGTCGCAACCACCGGCACCATCGAGCGCATCAGCGCCACCGACCGCGGCATGCGCATGGTGGTGCGTGCGCCGGACCTCGATCTGTCCGACGTCGAGAGCGGCGACAGCATCTGCGTCGACGGCGTGTGCCTGACCGCGATCGGCTTCGAGGAGGAAGAGGCCTTCGTGGTGGACGTGTCGCAGGAAACCATCGACCGCACCGCAGGGTTCCGGCTCGGCGCGCAGGTCAATCTGGAGAAGGCCCTGCGGCTGTCGGATCGCCTGGGCGGACACCTGGTAAGCGGTCATGTCGACGGTTGCGGCGAGGTGCTGCGCTTCGAGCCGGTGGGCGAGAGCTGGTTGCTCGAGCTGCGCTGTGAGGCGGGTCTGGAGAAATACATCGCGCGCAAGGGCTCGGTTACGGTCAATGGCGTGAGCCTGACCGTGAATCGGGTGCAGGAAGGTGACTTCTCCATCAACCTCATTCCGCATACCTTGCAGGTGACCAACCTGCATGCGCTCGCCGTTGGCGTGCGCGTGAACCTGGAAGTGGATCTTCTGGCGCGCTATCTGGAACGGCTGCTGGAAGCAGGCGGCGGGCGCTGACGGCACCGTCTCCCGTGCAGATTTCCTTCTGCGCGGGCCGAATGACATGACCGATCTGGCAAAATGCCTCCTTTGCCTGCCTGCTTGCCCCACCCATGACCGTCATCAGTCCTACTTCCGAAATCATCGCCGAACTTCAGGCCGGCCGCATGGTTGTGCTGGTGGACGAGGAAGATCGCGAGAACGAAGGTGATCTCGTGCTCGCGGCCGACTTCGTAACGCCCGAGGCCATCAATTTCATGGCCCGGCATGGTCGCGGCCTGATCTGCCTGACCTTGACCGAGGAGCGCTGCCGCCAGCTCGATCTGCCGCTGATGGTGGGGCGCAACCGTTCCCAGCTGGGCACCAACTTCACCGTTTCGATCGAAGCCGCGCAAGGCGTCACCACCGGCATCTCGGCCGCCGATCGCGCGCGTACCGTACAGGCCGCCGTGCAGCGCGATGCGCGCCCGCAGGATCTGGTGCAGCCGGGACACATCTTCCCGCTGATGGCGCAGCGTGGAGGGGTGCTGGTGCGCGCCGGACATACCGAAGCGGGTTGCGATCTCGCCGGGTTGGGTGGACTGACGCCGGCAGCGGTCATCTGCGAGATCCTCAAGGACGACGGCGAGATGGCGCGCCTGCCCGATCTGCTCGAGTTCGCGCGACAGCACGGACTCAAAGTCGGCACCATCGCCGATCTGATCCATCATCGCAGCCGCACCGAATCGCTGGTACGGCGGGTATGGGAACGGGCGCTGGACACGGCGCATGGCCGCTTTCGACTGGTGGCGTACGAGGACATCACCGCCGATCAGGTGCACCTGGCGCTGGTGCGCGGCGAGATCGCTCCCGAGAAGGAGGTTCTGGTGCGCGTGCATGAACCGTTCTCGGCGATCGATCTGCTGGATGCGGCGAGCGCCGCACATTCATGGAATCTCGGCGATGCCATGCGCATCATTGCCGCCGGCGACAGCGGTGTGATCGTGCTGCTGCATCGTGAAGAAAGCGGTCGGGCGCTGCTGCAGCGTCTGCAGGCAGAGCCCGGCGCGGTGGTGGCGAAAGTGGATCTGCGTACCTACGGCATCGGTGCGCAAATCCTCAAGGATCTGGGGGTGACACGCATGAAGATCATGGCCGTACCGAGAAAAATGCCGAGCATGACCGGATTCGATCTGGAAGTGACCGGCTATCTGCTGCCCGAAAAAGCGCCGGCGGCGATGGTGACGGCCATCGGCGAGCGCAAACGATAGACCCGGACCATGGCGCGTTACGACGACATTCTGGAACTGGAGCCGGTGCTGGACGGCGCGGGACTGCGCATCGGCATCATCATGAGCCGCTTCAACGTCGACGTGTGCGAGGGCCTGCTGGCAGCCTGCGCGGCGGAACTGCGCCGGTGCAAGGTCAGACCTGCCGACATGCTCCTGGTGACCGTTCCGGGCGCGCTCGAAATCGCGCTCGCCGCGCAGAAGATGGCCGCCAGCGGCAGGTTCGACGCGGTATGCGCGCTGGGCGCGGTGATCCGCGGCGAGACCTATCACTTCGAGGTGGTGTCGGATCAGTCCGCTGCCGGTCTGGCGCAGGTGCAGCTGGACACCGGCGTGCCGGTGGCCAACGGCGTGCTCACCACCGACGACGACGATCAGGCGCAGGCGCGCATGCATCAGAAGGGCGCCGATGTTGCCCGCGTTGCCATCGAGATGGCCAATCTGCTGCGAGCGCTCGATGACCGGAACTGAACAAACTGCCAGTTCCCGCCGTGATGCCGGCCGTGGTTCGCGCCGGCGCGCCCGCGAGCTGGCCCTGCAGGCCCTCTATCAGTGGCTGGTAACCGGCACCGAGTGGCAGCAGTTGTGCCAGGACACGCTTGCCGAAGCACCGCATCCGCGTGCGGATGCGGCTTTCTTCACCACGCTGGTGCAGGGCGTCGTGCAGCGGCGTGCCGAACTCGACCAGGGGCTGCAGCCGTTCCTCGACCGTTCCGCGGATGCGCTCAGCCCGATCGAGCACGTGCTGCTGCTGCTCGGCGCATACGAGCTGACCGCATGCGCGGACGTGCCCTATCGCGTGGTGATCAACGAGGCCGTGGAGCTGGCCAAGAGCTACGGCGGAACGGACGGTCACCGCTATGTGAACGGGGTGCTGGACAAGCTGGCGGCGCAGGTGCGGACGCGGGAAGTCGGGAAGTAAATTCATCAGGGACCGGAGAGACGACATGACGGAGACGGTCAAGAAGCTGACGATTTTCGATCTGCAAGCCAAGGTCGATCGGGGTGAGAAGGTGTTTCAGGTCACCGCGGTCGATTTTCCAACCGCCCAGCTGGTCGATCGCGCCGGCATCGACTGCATCCTGATCGGCGACTCGCTGGGCATGACCGCGCTCGGCTATGCGAGCACGGTGCCGGTGACGATGGACGAGATGATCCATCATGCCAAGGCGATTTCACGCGCAGCCCGGCGCGCCATCCTGGTCGGCGACCTGCCTCTGGGGGCGTATCACGCCAGCAGCGCGGACGCGGTCGACAATGCCATGCGCATGGTCAAGGAGGGCGGTGCCGACGTGGTCAAGCTCGAGGGCGGCGAGGACTTCGCGCCTATGGCCGAGGCGGTGGTGCGGGCCGGCATCCCGGTCATGGCGCACATCGGGCTGACCCCGCAGCTGATGTCCAAGCTGGGTGGCTTCAAGGTGCAGGGCAAGGATGCCAGCGCCGGAGTGCAGCTGCTCAAGGATGCGCTGGCGATGGAGCAGGCTGGCTGTTTCGCGATCGTGCTGGAGGCGATTCCCGATCGCGTGGCTCAGCTCATCACGCAACGGCTGCGCATTCCGACTATCGGCATCGGCGCTGGACCGCACTGCGACGGGCAAAACCTGGTGCTACACGACATGGTCGGCCTGTTCGACCGCTTTACCCCGAAATTCGTCAAGAAGTACGGTGATTGCTGGAGTCTGATCAGCAAGGCATTGGCGGAATTTCAGGACGACGTGCGCGACGGCCGGTTTCCGCAGGCCGAGCACAGCTTCACCATGAAGGAAGACGAGTATCAGGCGTTGCTGCAGCAGCTGGCGCGTGACTGATGTGCCCGTTCCGGCGTCCTGACCTGGATGGCCGTATCGTCTGCTGCAGGGGATCCGAGTGCGAGCGCGCAGCGTATGCCAGGTGAATTCGAGCTGATCGCACGCTACTTCCAGCCGTCTACGCGACATACGGTGCTGGCTGGCGGCGACGATGCCGCGCTGATCGACGTTACGGCAGGCATGGAGCTGGCGGTATCCACCGACATGCTGGTGGCGGGGCGCC
>JAHCKU010000259.1 GCA_026125625.1 Burkholderiales bacterium
GAGCGCCAGCTGGCGTTCCGCGTCGTTCCCCGAGGATGCGTACAAAGCCTTTTTGATCAGGGCATAAGCGTTGGTCGGACCTGTTGCCAGCTGGACCGCGATCTTCTTCGTTTCCGCCATCAGCGCGTCGTCGTCCACGCACTTCCAGATCAGGCCCCAGGCTTCGGCTTGTTCCGCGCTCACCGGCTCGGCCAGAAGCGCCATCCCCATCGCACGTGCCTGTCCGACCAGACGCGGCAGGAAGTAAGTGCCGCCGGCATCCGGAATCAGCCCGATGCGGCTGAACACCTCGATGAAGCGTGCCGAGCGTGCGGCAAGGACCAGGTCTGCAGCGAGTGCGAAGTTGCAGCCGGCGCCTGCAGCCACGCCGTTGACGGCGGAGATGACGGGAATCGGCAGATCACGCAGACCCAGCACCAGCGGGTTGTAGTTGCGCGTGAGCGTGGCACCGAGATCGGGCGCCGAGGAATCCGACATCACGCGTTCGCTCAGATCCTGCCCGGCACAAAAACCGCGGCCTGCTCCGGTCAGCACCAGCACGCGTGCTGCGCCCGGATCACGCACCTGCTGCAGCGCCTCGCGCAGCTCGGCATGCATGTCTTCGGTGAAGGAATTGAGCTTGTCCGGCCGGTTGAGCGTGATGGTGGCAATGCTGTCGGTGATGTCGAATAGAATAGTCCGGTAAGGCATCGTTCATATCCTCGCGGCTGTCGATGCCGGATTATAGGGCGCCTATCGCTCGAACCGATTCTCTCAGGCGGACGATCATCGAACATGACCTACGAAAACATTCTGGTGGAAACGCGCGGCAAGGTGGGACTGATCACGCTCAACCGGCCCAAGGCGCTCAATGCGCTGTCGCCGGATCTGATGCGCGAACTGACGCAAGCCTTGCAGAGCTTCGAGGCCGACGAGCAGATCGGTGCGATGGTCATCACCGGCAACGACAAGGCCTTCGCCGCCGGCGCGGATATCAAGGCGATGAAGGACATGGGCTACATGGATGTGTACAAGGCCGACTACATCACATCCGAATGGGAAACCTTGACACGCTGCCGCAAGCCGGTGATCGCCGCAGTGGCCGGTTTCGCCCTGGGCGGCGGTTGCGAATTGGCGATGATGTGCGATTTCATCCTCGCCGCGGAGACCGCGAAGTTCGGTCAGCCCGAAATCAACCTGGGAATCATCCCGGGCGCAGGCGGCACCCAGCGTCTGCCGCGCTTCGTCGGCAAATCCAAGGCCATGGAGATGGTGCTCCTGGGTCAGGCGCGCTACATGGATGCGCAGGAGGCGGAGCGTTGCGGCCTGGTGAGCCGCATCGTGCCAGGCGCCGAACTGGTGGATGAAGCCGTGCGCACGGCACAGAAGATTGCCGAGCTGAGCCTGCCGATCGTGATGATGGCAAAGGAGTCGGTGAATCGCGCCTACGAGGGCACGCTGGCCGAAGGCGTGCGCTTCGAGCGCCGCCTGTTCCATTCCGCCTTCGCCACCCAGGATCAGAAGGAAGGGATGGCGGCCTTCACGGAGAAACGCAAACCGGCCTTCAAGAACCGTTGAGCCGGATCGGCGATACGGCTTCGACCCCGATGGGACAAGCGGCTATAATTGCCGCCCTTGCTGGTGTAGCTCAGTCGGTAGAGCAACTGATTCGTAATCAGTAGGTCGGAGGTTCGATTCCTCTCACCAGCACCATCATCTGCTGCATTCCGCGCAGCACCGCCAGGGCCGCCATGCGCGGCTCTTTTTCTTGCCTCTGAGCCCCCAGCGTTGCCACGCCGTCTCGGCGAGACGAGTCCTCGAACATGCACATTTTCCCTGTGTTTCGAGATACGATAGCGGCATACCACGAACCGCGTAAGGAAAGGTGATGAACTCGCCCAGGGAGGATCTGCTGCGCCCCAGCTTGAGTGGCGGCGACTCGCCGGTCTCCGCGCCTTACTCCATGCAGACGACTTTCCTCACCGGGTTCTTCGGTGGGCCTTTCGCCGCCATCGCGATCTTTGCGATAAATTCTTTCCGGCTGCGTCGGATATCGCGCGACCTGCCTGTGGGGATCGGTATGCTCCTGGTCGTGCTGCTCGGTATGTGGGTGCTTCACAGGACCGCTCCTGGTGGCGCTGCACTTGCCTGGCTGGAAGCGAGTCTCGGCTCCAGGAGCATCAGGTTCGTCCATCAGATGGCCGGCTTGCTGATCGTAGGCGCCGCCTATCTCCTGCATCGCCGCGAGCAGCGCAACTCGGACCTGCTCGGCCTGAAACGGCCGAATGGCTGGGTGGCGGGTATCGCCTGCATTCTCCTCGGCACGGCGCTGAGCATCGTCTGCCTGGCTGCTTTGAGAATGTGATCCGTGATGGACTCGACGACGCCCGAGCAGGTCATGCAACAGGTCCAGGCGCTGCTTGAACGGCGGCGCACGACGCAGGCGCGGGTTCTGCTCCAGGCTGCGCTGGCCACGAACCCGCAGCACACGGGACTGCTGATGCAAGCCGCGTGGACCGACTATCTCGATGATCGCGGCGACGAAGCGCTTGCGACGGTGAAGCAGGTCCTCGCTTCGCAACCGCATCACGAATCTGCGCGCCTGCTCTACTTCGAACTGCTGGTCAAGGCGGAACGCTATGTCGAAGCGGAACCGGTGATCATCGAACTGCTGCGCGACTATCCGGAGCATGCACCTTACTACGGTCGCTACGCGTCGCTGATGCTGCACGCCCTGAAGCTGCCCAAAGCCCGTCAGCTCGCGCAGGAGGGATTGAAGTCCGATCCGGACGACACCGATTGTCTGGGAGCGATCACCATCTGCGATTTCATCGAGCAGCGTGACCGCGATACCAGCGGCGCCTTGCAGCGCTTGCTCGCATACCATCCGCAGTCTGCTCAGACGCTGGTGCTGGTGGCCGTCGCGCTGCAGCAACGCGGCGACCTCAAGGAAGCACGGCACGTCTCACAGGAACTGGTGCGGGCACAGCCGGACAACACCCCACTCGTCGAAATGGCGCACCAGCTCAAGCTCAGCACGCACTGGTCGATGGTTCCGATGTGGCCGATGCAACGTTTCGGCTGGGTCGGTTCGATCGTCATATGGTTGATTGCGCTCTTCGGACTGCGGATTGCTGCGAATGCCAGTCCGGCGCTGGGGGCGGTTTCGACTGTAGTGTTTCTGGTCTACGTCGTATATAGCTGGACGTGGCCGGCGATACTGAAAAAATTGATGCCGATGTGAGCGGAAAGCATGACGGCGCGGACTGAACTGGAGCAGAGTCTGTTGCAGAATCCCTTCGACAAGGGGCTGCGCGCCGACTATGCGTTGCTGCTGCTACAGGGCTCCGAGGCGCAACCCGCGCTCACCCAATACGAGTTGCTGTGCCAGCAGAGCCCGCAGCATGCGGCTGCCCACGTCGGTGCCGCCCGGGCGCTGCTGCTGCTCGATCGCCGTCCCGAGGCACTGTCCCGTTATGCCAGTGCCCGCCGAATGGACGGCTTCGAGGCCGACGACGAGCTGGACCGCCTGGAATCGCAGGCACGCCGCAGTGCTCCGCCGCAGCTGCGAATCGCAGGTGATCACGCCGTGAACGTGATCCCGATCCAGCGCGCTCCAGAGGAGAAGGTGCGATTCTCCAGCATCGTCGGCATGGACGATCTGAAGAAAATGATCCGCATCAAGATCATCGAACCTTTCCTCAATCCGAGCCTGTTTCAGAAGTTTCGCAAGCAGGCCGGCGGAGGCATCCTGCTCTATGGTCCGCCGGGTTGCGGGAAGACGATGATCGCGCGTGCGGTTGCCAACGAGTGCAATGCCGAATTCATGTCCGTCGGGATTTCGGACGTTCTCAATATGTGGCTCGGGGAGAGCGAAAGGAATCTCGCTGCGATCTTCGACAAAGCGCGTGCGCAATCGCCTTGCGTATTGTTCTTCGACGAGCTTGACGCGCTCGCCTATTCCCGCTCCAAGGCGAATTCCGAGCACACCCGGACCGTGGTCAACGAATTCCTCACCCAGCTCGATGGCGTCGGCAAGGACAACAAGAGCGTGTTGGTGCTGGCTGCCACGAACATGCCGTGGGACGTCGATCCGGCGATGAAGCGGCCGGGGCGTTTTTCCCGCCAGATCTTCGTTCCTCCGCCCGACGCCGAAGCGAAGCTGAGCATGCTCGAGATCAGGCTGGCCGGAATTCCCTGCGATCGGCTGGATTTGCCGGCGATCGTGCAGCGCACGCCACACTACTCCGGCGCCGATATCGACGGGCTCGTCGAGATGGCGAAGGAGTCCGCGTTGGAGGACAGCATCGTCAGCGGGCGAGAGCGTTCGCTGAATAGCGAGGACTTCGACCATGCGCTGGGATCGCTGCAGTCTTCCACGCAGGAATGGCTGCGCACTGCCCGCAACCTGGTGCGGTACGCCGGCGACGACGGCTCGTATCGGGACGTCGAGGCCTACCTGAAGAAGACCAGGCTGCTTTGATTCGAGAGCTGCCATGTGCAGCTCTTTTTCCTGCTACCACCGCCAACGCGCACGCCTTGGGTAAACTCTCGCTTCCTTTCCAGCCACACGTCGCGAGCGTTTGCCATGAAGATCTCCGATATCAAGGTCCATATCCTGCAAAGCCCTTTGTCTCAGCCGTTTGCCTTCTCGCAGGGATGGGTGGGACGGCGTTCGGCGACGCTGGTGGAGGTCGTCACCGACGAAGGACTGACGGGCTGGGGTGAGGCATTCGCGCAGGGAATGGAGCCGCCGCAGATCGCCGCAGCAGCGATCGAGCATGCGCTCAAGCCGCTGGTGCTCGGCGCCAATCCGCTCGATATCGAAGTGCTGTGGCATCGCATGTACCATGCGACGCGCGACTACGGGCGCAAGGGCTCGGTGGTCGCTGCCATCAGCGCGGTGGACATTGCCCTGTGGGACATCGCCGGCAAGGCGTACGGCCGCCCGATTCATCAACTCCTGGGCGGTGCCTTCCGCTCCAAGGTCCAGGTGTACGCCACCGGCTTCTACCGCATCTCCGGCCAGGGCGAAGCCAGGCGCCTGGGCGAGGAGGCGATCCAGCACTACGAGGCCGGCTTTCGCGCGATGAAAGTGAAGCTCGGCTACGGTGTGCGCGACGACGCGCTGGTGATGCAGGAGGTGCGACGCGCATTGGGTACGCGCGAGGTGGAGCTGATGGTGGACACCAATCACGGCTACGGCGTGGCCGAGGCGCTGCAGCTG
>JAHCKU010000026.1 GCA_026125625.1 Burkholderiales bacterium
AGGTCGATTCGTTGGTGCGGATCAGCAGGTCCTGTTCGCCGTTGACCACCTTGGCGGTGCCGGATACCACCACCCAGTGCTCGCTGCGGTGGTAGTGCATCTGCAGGCTGAGGCTGGCACCCGGCTTGACGACAATGCGCTTGATCTTGAAGCCATCGCCTTCTTCGAGCACGGTATATGTGCCCCATGGGCGCATCACCGTCTTGTGCAGCAGATAGGTCTCGTGGTTTGCCAGCTTGAGCTGCTGGGCGACCTTCTTCACGTCCTGAACATGTTCCTGATCGGCCACCAGCAACGCGTCCGGCGTGTCGACCACCACCACTCCATTCAGACCCACGGCGGCGACCATGCGCGAGTCGCTCTGCACGTAGCAGTCGCGGCTGCCTACGAACAGCGCCTGCCCTTGCGCGCGATTGCCCTGCGCGTCGGGCGTGGTCAGCTCGCTCACAGCCTTCCACGAACCGACGTCGCTCCAGGCAAAGGTCGAGGGCACCACGGCCACACGCGCCGATTTCTCCATCACCGCGTAGTCGATCGAGATGTCCGGAATCGTTCCGAAAATCTCCTGGCTCAGGTGCACGTGATCGTCCCTGGAGGCAATCGCTTCCCAGCATTGCCGCGCGCCGCGATCGATCTCGGGTGCGAGGGCAGCCAGGTCCTCCAGGAACACGTCGGCGCGGAAGCAGAACATGCCGGAGTTCCAGTAGTACCGTCCCGATTCGATCATGGCCCGCGCCGCCTCCAGGCTGGGCTTTTCGGTGAACCGGGCAACGCCGTAGCCTTCGGTCCCTTTGATCGGTTCACCGCGCTCGATGTAGCCGAAGCCGGTCTCGGGATAGGCGGGCTGGATGCCGAACGTGACCAGATATCCCTGCTCGGCCAGCTCGATGGCGTGTTGGACGCTGCGGGCGAAAGCATCGGCGTCGGGCACCAGATGATCGGCCGGAAGGACCAGCAGGGTCACGTCCGGACCGTGGCGGGCTGCGGCAGCCAGCGCGCCGACTGCGACTGCCGGGGCGGTGTTGCGCGCCAGCGGCTCGAGCACGAAGAAGTGCTTGCGCTTGGCATCCATCCGCGCGTACTCGTCGCGGGTGGCAAACAGGTGCTCGCGGTTGGTGACGGTGACCACCTCGGCGGTTTCACCCAGCGGCGCGAGGCGTGCCAGCGTCTTCTGCAGCAGACTTTGTCCGTCCGGCAGCTTGATGAAGGGCTTGGGATAGGCTTCGCGGGAAACCGGCCACAGCCGGGTGCCGCTGCCGCCGGAGAGAATGAGGGGGATGAGCATGGTGGCTTACTAACTCAGGTTGACAGGCTGGATGGCATTCGCCAGCATCGCCGAAAGCAAGAAAACTTCCCGATTATCTCATTGCCACCCATATTGGATGTGACAGCCCACGGACATAAGGCCGCTGACGACCGCCGAACGGTCGGCTGGCGTCACCGACATTCCGGGCAGGAAGACGTATGACAGGTCGTTTCTTTCCTGACACAAGATGACCATCCTCGTCACCGGCGGAGCCGGCTTCATCGGCTCGAATTTCGTTCTCGACTGGCTCGCCGAGCGCGACGAACCGGTCGTCAATCTGGACAAGCTCACCTATGCAGGGAATCCGCGCAACCTGGGCTCGCTGGAAAGGGATTCGAGGCATGTCCTGGTGGTCGGAGACATAGGCGATACTCGCCTGGTTCCGATATTGTTGGAGCGGCATCGTCCGCGGGCGATCGTCAATCTCGCGGCCGAGTCGCACGTAGATCGCTCGATCCACGGTCCCGATCATTTCGTCCAGACCAACATCATCGGCACCTATCATCTGTTGCAAAGCGCTTGTGCTTATTGGTCTGCGCTGTCCGGTACGGAGCGGGATCGATTTCGCTTTCTGCACGTCTCCACCGACGAGGTCTATGGTTCTCTCGATCCGGATGATGTCGCCTTTTCCGAGAACCACCCTTACGCACCGAACAGTCCCTACGCAGCTTCGAAGGCGGCCTCGGATCATCTCGTGCGGGCATGGGGCCATACCTATGGCTTGCCTGTCCTCACCACGAATTGTTCCAACAACTACGGTCCATTTCAGTTTCCGGAGAAGCTGATCCCGCTGTGCATCCACAATGCGCTCGCCGGAAAGCCGCTGCCGATCTACGGCGACGGCCGGCAGATCCGTGACTGGCTCTACGTGAAGGACCATTGCAACGCCATTCGTCTGGTGTTGGAATCGGGGCAGGTTGGAGAGACTTATAACGTCGGGGGCAATAGCGAGCACGCGAACCTGGAAGTGGTGCGGACGCTGTGCCGGCTCCTGAACGATATGATGCCGCGTGCAAATGGCGCTACTTATCAAGAACTGATCGCATTTGTCTCCGATCGACCTGGGCATGATCGACGCTATGCGATCGACTCCGGCAAGCTCCGGCGGGAATTGGATTGGCGACCGATGGAGACCTTCGATAGCGGAATTGGCAAGACGCTGGAGTGGTATCTGGCCAATCAGGATTGGGTGGCCGAGGTGACCAGCGGTGCGTATCGCGATTGGGTGAAAACACAATACGGCCGATGAAGCTGCTGCTGTTGGGCAAGAACGGGCAGGTCGGATGGGAGCTGCAGCGGTCTCTGAGTGCGCTCGGAGAACTCGTCGCGCTCGGCAGCCGGGATGTGGATCTTCTCGATCTCGATGGGCTGCGTGCATGTGTGCGGGAGCATAGTCCCGACATTCTGGTCAATGCCGCCGCCTACACGACGGTGGACAAGGCCGAATCGGAACCGGAACGGGCGTACCGCGTGAATGCGGAGGCGGTCGCGGTCCTGGCGCAAGAGATCGCCCGTATCGATGGATTGCTGGTGCACTACTCCACGGACTACGTATTCGACGGACGAAAGCTGGATCCGTACGTCGAGGAGGACACGCCGTCCCCCATCAACGTATACGGATCGAGCAAGCTGGAGGGTGAGCGGTGCATCCGCGAGACGAATGTGGCGCACCTGATCTTCCGAACCAGCTGGGTGTACGGATTACACGGATCCAACTTCCCAAAGGCCATTCTGCGCAGGGCTAGCGAGCAGGGTGAACTGCGCATCGTTGCGGACCAATTCGGTGTCCCCACCAGCGCTGAACTGATTGCGGATGTGACCGCGCTGGCCGTGCATCAATGGGCGCGATCGGATGGCGACAGAGCTGAATATCAAGGCACCTTTCATCTTGTCGCAGCAGGGAGAACGAACTGGCACGCCTACGCCCTTCAGTTGCTGGAGTTCGCCCGGGCACGCGGCGTGAAACTGAGAGCCTGTCCCGAGGCGATCATTCCGATACCCGCATCGGAGCATCCGTCGCCGGCGGCTCGCCCGCGTAATTCGTCGCTTTGCACAGACAAACTCTCGCGCCAGCTCGGCCTGGATCTGCCCGACTGGCGGCAGCACTTGAAACGATTCGTGGATGATATAGCGATGATCGGAGAGTCATCTTGACCAAGGGAATCATCCTCGCCGGGGGCGTGGGCACGCGGTTGCATCCAGCGACTTTGTCGATCTCCAAGCAGCTGCTGCCGGTGTTCGACAAACCGATGATCTACTACCCGTTGAGCACGCTGATGCTGGCAGGCATTCGAGAGATCCTGGTGATCTCCACGCCGCAGGATACGCCGCGATTCCACCAGCTCCTGGGTGACGGCAGCCAGTGGGGCCTGCAGCTGAGCTACGCGGTGCAGCCCAGTCCGGACGGCCTGGCGCAGGCATTTCTGATCGGAGAGCGTTTCATCGATGGCGCGCATTGCGCGCTGGTGCTGGGCGATAACGTGTTCTACGGCCACGACCTGCATAAGCTGCTGAATCAGGCGGCCGCGCGCGCACAGGGCGCGACCGTGTTTGCCTATCATGTGCAGGATCCGCAACGCTATGGTGTGGTGGAGTTCGACGCGGCCGGGGCCGTGACCTCGATCGAGGAGAAACCGGTGGCGCCCAAGTCCAGCTACGCGGTGACCGGCCTGTACTTTTACGATGAACAGGTGGTGGATCTGGCTCGCACGCTGCGCCCGTCACGGCGGGGAGAACTGGAGATCACCGATCTCAACCGGCTCTATCTGGAACGCGGCGCGTTGCACGTGGAGATCATGGGACGTGGTTTCGCCTGGCTCGACACTGGCACCCACGAGAGTCTCCTGGAAGCCGGTCAGTTCATCTCGACCATCGAGAAGCGCCAGGGGCTGAAGGTCGCCTGTCCCGAGGAGATCGCCTGGCGCAGAGGCTGGATCGACGACGAACAGCTGATGCAGCTGACCGCGCCGCTGGCGAAGAACAGCTACGGGGCCTACCTGCTGGACCTCATGAAGCGCAGAATTTTCTAGAGCGTATGAAGGTCACCGTTACCGCGCTGCCCGGCGTGCTGCTGCTCGAGCCGCGCGTGTTCGAGGATGAGCGGGGGTTCTTCATGGAATCCTTCAATGCCCGTGCGTTTCGGCAGGCGACGGGGGTCGACCTCACGTTCGTCCAGGACAATCACTCGCGTTCCTCGCGCCATGTCCTGCGCGGACTGCACTACCAGTTGCCTCCGATGGCGCAAGGCAAGCTGGTATGGGTCGTAAGCGGCGAAATACTGGATGTGGTGGTGGATGTGCGTCGCGCCTCGCCTACCTTCGGCCAATGGGAGGGAATCTCCCTGAGCGCGCAGACACGCCGACAGCTTTGGGTGCCGCCCGGTATTGCGCACGGCTTTCTTGTGCTGTCCGACTTCGCCGATGTGCTCTACAAGACTACCGAGTTCTATTCATCGCAGCACGAGCGCGCCATTGTGTGGAACGATCCGCAGCTCGCGATCGCCTGGCCTGCGGTAGAGCCCATACTATCGGTCAAGGACCGCAACGCCGTGCGCTTTTCGCTGGCGGATGTGGTGGACATCCCACTCTAGGCCTGCCCGGCGGCGGGGTTCTCATTCCGGACAGGCGAGCCCTCGTGCTAAAATTTCACAGTTTTCAGCGCAAGTACTCGCCAACCTTACACGATACCGTTGTCCTGAATGACGATGGCATGGGAATTACTTGCGTACGTATTGCGGTGCGGCCCGCTCACAGGAAATAGTAGCCGCGTGAGCTGGGAGTGATTCTTCGCCTTGCGCACATCTATCGCGACCTTCGCCCTCAAGTCGTCCATCATGCGGCGCTGCAACCGGTCGTGCTCGTCCCCTAGTTGGCACTGCCGATCACACGTGCTTATGCCGAACCGTCCAGGACCCGCACTTGCTCCTTGAACCGCCAGGAACGAAAAGTCATACTTGGACTACGCGGGGGGCGAGCGTGAACCGTGTTGCGGTTGTTATAGTTACCTTCAATTCCAGTGGCCATATCGCGCGCTGCCTGCGTGCGCTTCGGGAAAGCGATATCCCGGTCGAGTTGATCGTCGTCGATAACAACTCCGAAGACGACACCGTCGAGGTGGTCGAGCGCGAACTGGCCGCATTTGAAGTCGCCCATCTCCTGCGTTCGGACACCAACGTCGGGTTTGCGCGCGGAGTGAACAAGGGCTTGCGGCGCGCGCTGGGTAGCTATGTCGTGATCCTCAATCCTGATTGCTTCGTCTGCCCGTCCACCCTGCGGGAAATGATGGAGACGATGCGCGCTCGTCCCGACGTCGGTCTGGCAGGTTGTCTGCTGCTCAACGAGGACGGCAGCGAGCAGGCGGGGTGCAGGCGTTACATTCCCACACCATGGCGGGCGTTGATGCGGGTGCTCCACCTCGGGCGCTTCTTCCGCA
The DNA here is from genome assembly GCA_026125625.1 of Burkholderiales bacterium. GTDB lineage: Bacteria > Pseudomonadota > Gammaproteobacteria > Burkholderiales > SHXO01 > SHXO01. The sequence goes on from JAHCKU010000026.1 coordinate 5,738, forward strand.
GGCGGCGCAGGTTCGATGATTTCATCATGAGCAGAGAGCCTCTGCCGTCTGGGCCGATCGAGGTCGAGGCGTTATCGGGGGCGCTGATGATGGTCAGCCGCGAGAGCTTGCACGCAGTGGGCATGTTGGACGAGGGATATTTCATGCACTGCGAGGACTTGGACTGGTGTGTCCGCTTCCGCAGTGCCGGCTGGCGCGTCTTGTTCATGCCTCGAGCATGCGCTGTCCACGTCAAGGGCGCCTGCAGTACGTCGCGCCCGATGCGCGTGGAGTATCACAAGCACGCGGGAATGATCCGCTTCTACCGTCTCCATCTGCGAAAGCGCTATGGCGGGGCATTGATGTGGGCCGTGGTGGCATCGGTCTGGGTGCGCTTTCTCGGCAAGGCGATTTTGATAGCACCGACTTCGCTGCGTATCTTTCTGCGCAAGCGCCGGGCCGCGCGTGCCCGTCATGTCAGCCTGGAGGAGGTCGGTGTCAAGCACTAGCAGCACCGGCCAGGTTCTGGTGTTGGGGGCGAGGAGCCATGTCGGCGACTTCCTGCTCCCGGCACTTGTCCAGGCCGGGCACGCCGTTTTCGCGGTGTCGCGTCAGCAGTCGGGGCTGTCGCGGTCCGAAGGCGTCGTCTGGTTGCATGCGGGTGCAGACGGTGGCATCCATGGACATCCGGCGCTGCAGAGACCGGCAGTCGTCAGCCTGCTGCCCGCGCCGCTGCTGGCGGGTTGCCTGGAATCCCTGATCCGGCTCGATATCACGCGTGTCATCGCGTTCAGCTCGACCAGCGTGTTCACCAAGGCACGGTCCATGGACCCCGCGGAAGTGCGACTGGTGGAGTCTCTGATGAAGGCGGAGTCGACGATCGTTTCATTGTGTTCGAAGCATCAAGTGGCGTGGACCTTGTTCCGCCCAACGCTCGTGTACAGCTGGGGTAGGGACCGCAACGTCACCGAGATCGGCAATTTCGTGCGCCGCTTTCGCGTATTTCTGCTGCTCGGACGTGGTAATGGCTTGCGCCAGCCCGTCCACGCAGAAGATCTGGCACGTGCGTGCGTGGCTGCACTGGACAACGACAAGACTTTCGGAAAGGCATATAACCTGGCCGGAGCGACGCGGCTCACTTACCGCAGCATGGTGGAGGAAGTGTTCAGATGCGAGGGCTTGCCGCCGCGTTTCATCAGCGTTCCGGGTTGGGCAATTCGGGCAGCAATTCGCGCAGCCCGGATCGTGCCGCGCCTGCGGGAACTATCTCCCGAACTCGCCACACGCATGGAAATGGACATGTGCTTCGATTCCAGCGACGCACTGCGGGATTTCGGCTTCGAGCCTCGCGCATTCGCGCTGCCACTACCGTGAAGGTGATGCTGAGGCGATCCTGATCTTCGATGTCTGCTACCGAACTCATTGCGCCCCTGGCAGCGTTCGCCGCCACGGCGGTAACGTTGCCGCTGCTCATGTCGCTCAGTGCCCGAGGCTGGTTGCTGGATCGTCCCAATGCGCGTTCGCTACATGCCACGGCCACCCCGCGCATCGGCGGGCTGTCCGTTGCGGCCGGTGTTGCGGCGGGGCTGGCGCTGCAAGGAGCCATACCGACGGTCATCTTGCTGGCGCTGTGTCTGTGTGCGCTGTCGTTGCTGGATGACTGGAAGGGACTGTCTCCGGCCATCCGGCTGCTTGGCCACCTTGCCGCGGCCGGCGCGCTGGTATCACTCAACCTGTCGGGCCACCCGCTGTGGCTTAAAGTCGCTTTTGTCGTGCTGATCGTCTGGATGACGAACCTCTACAATTTCATGGATGGCGCTGACGGCTTGGCAGGAGGGATGGCCTTCTTCGGATTCGGCAGCTATGCCGTTGCGTCGTGGATCGCCGGCGACGCGAACCTCGCAGTCACCTGCGGCGTGATTGCCATGGCAGCGGCTGGATTTCTGTTGTTCAATTTCCCGCCCGCCCGGGTGTTTCTCGGAGATGCCGGGTCGATTCCGCTCGGTTTTCTCGCGGGAGGGATCGGATTGTTGGGGTGGAATGCGCAGTACTGGCCATTCTGGTTTCCTCTTGTAATTTTTTCGCCTTTCGTGGTCGACGCCAGTATTACGCTCATGCGCCGCGGCCTTGTCGGCGAGCGGGTGTGGCATGCGCACCGAACGCACTATTATCAGAGGCTGGTGCTGATGGGTTGGACACATGCACGGCTTGCCGGCATGTCTTATGGTCTGATGGGGCTCTGTGCCACCGCGGGCCTGCTTGCCTTGCACCTGCCCGATAGCGGTACTTTCGCGATCCTGGCAGGGCTCGCCCTCGCTTATGGCGCTGTCGCGCTGAAGGTGGACCGGCGCTGGCGTGAGCGAGTGTCCAAGTGAGGCGGCCCGGTGTGGATATCAATCCCCGCACGGCCTTGGCCATGCTGCACGACTTTCTTGCGACCGGGATCGCCTGGGCGGGTGCATTTTGGCTGCGTCTGAATCTCGAGCTGCCGGGCGGCTATCTGCACATCATGCTCAGGTCTCTCGTGCCCGTGATGTTTCTGCAGACATTGATCTTCTGGCGATTCGGGCTGTATCGTGGCATCTGGCGCTATGCCAGTCTGCACGACCTGCGCCTCATCCTCAGTGCCGTAGCGGTCGCTGCGTTATCCGTACCCGCCATGCTCGTGCTGCTGCGCATGGCCGATCCCGTGCCGCGCTCCGTGTTCATCATCTCGCCGATGCTGCTGCTTCTGCTGATGGGAGGAAGCAGGGTCGGCTACCGGGCCTGGAAAGAGGGCCGGGTTGCCAGTCTCACCCGCCGGGGAGTTCCGGTGCTGATACTTGGCGCCGGCGATGCGGCAGAGGTGTTGGTGCGCGAACTTGCCGGGTCGGGCAGCTGGCGTGTCGTCGGCCTTCTCGACGACAGCAGCAGCAAGCAGGGACGCCAGATACACGGAGTGCCCGTGCGCGGGAGGCTCTCGGATCTCCCAGCAGTGGCCCGCGACCTCAACGTGCGGCATGTCATCATCGCCATGCCGTCCGCGTCCCACCTGCTCCGGCGCAGCGCGGTGGCCGCCGCCACCGACGCCGGACTGGCGTTGATGACGGTACCCTCCTACGACGACATCGTCAGCGGCAAGGTGACCGTATCCCAATTGCGCAACGTCGAGCTCGACGACCTGCTGGGCAGGGATCCGGTCGTTCTGGACAACGGCGTGCTCAACGACATGATTGCCGCACGTACCATTCTGGTGACCGGTGCGGGCGGGTCGATCGGGTCGGAGTTGTGCCGTCAGCTCGTTCGTTTCGAGCCGAAGCGACTGATCCTGTTCGAATTGTCCGAGTACGCCCTGTACACGATCGAGCAGGAGTTGCGCACCCGATGTCCGCAGATGGAGATCATATGTGCGGTAGGTGATGTGCGCAGCAATGCCCGCGTAGTGCAGATCCTCCAGCAGTTCCGACCGCAGGTGGTGTTCCACGCAGCGGCCTACAAGCACGTGCCCCTGATGGAGGAAGTCAATGCGTGGGAGGCTCTGCAGAACAATGTGCTCGGCACGTATGTACTGGGTGCAGCCGCACGCGAGCACGGAGTCGAAACCTTCGTCCTGATCTCCACGGACAAGGCGGTGAATCCGGTCAACGTGATGGGCGCGAGCAAGCGGCTGGCGGAAATGGTGTGTCAGGGGTTGCAGCGCACGACCGGAACCCGCTACATCATGGTGCGATTCGGAAATGTCCTGGGAAGCGCGGGAAGCGTGATCCCCAAGTTCCGCCAGCAGATCGCTGCTGGCGGGCCCGTCACCGTCACCCACCCCGACATCATCCGATTCTTCATGTCCATTCCCGAGGCTGCGCAGCTGGTCCTGCAGGCCGGTGCAATGGGGCGGGGCGGTGAGATCTTCGTCTTGGACATGGGAGAGCCGGTGAAGATCGTCGATCTTGCGCGTGACATGATCCGACTCTCCGGCTATACCGAGAAGGACGTCCCGATCGTGTTCACCGGCCTGCGACTGGGCGAGAAGCTGTTCGAGGAGGTGCTGGCCGACAACGAGATGACCGTGCCGACGCCCCATCCGAAACTTCGCGTGGCACGTGCCTCCGCCCAGCCGGAGGCGTGGGTCAGCGAACTGGTCGCGTTTCTGCGCGGCGCGCCGCAGAGCGATGAAGAGGTTCGCGCGGCGCTCGCACGCCTGGTGCCAGGCTACAAGGTAGCCGGTTCATCGCCGATGACCGAGACGCCGGGGCCAACGCAGGGAGTCAGTCATGAGGACGCGTGATCCGAGTCGGCTCGATACCTGCGCCTGCGCGCAGTCGCATGCTGCCCGGTGTGCTTGTGCTGGCGCAGCTGGACGGCCTCAGACCGAGGCCCACTTCACGCTAAACTCGTTCTGCAGCACCATTGAATCGGAGAGGTGACTCAATGTCCGTACGGCGGGAGCTAGTGATCGGAAACAATCTGATCAACGATGACAGCGGCTGCTATGTGATTGCCGAGATCGGCCATAACCATCAGGGCAGTCTCGAGATCTGCCGCGACATGTTCAAGGCAGCCAAGGCAGCGGGCGTGAATGCGGTGAAATTGCAGAAGCGCGATAACCGCACCTTGTTCACCCGCGAGGCATTCGACAAGCTTTACGACAATCCCAACAGCTACGGCTCGACCTACGGCGAGCATCGCGAGTGTCTGGAATTCGGCTGGCACGAGCACGTCGAACTGCAGAAGTATGCGCGTGAGTTGGAGCTGGATTTCTTCTCCACTGCGTTCGACATCCCCAGTGCGGAGTTCCTTGCCCGGTTGGACGTGCCAGCGTTCAAGATCGCCTCCGGCGATATCAAATCCATCCCCTTGCTGAAGCACGTGGCGCGTTTGGGAAAGCCGATGATCATCAGCACCGGGGGAGCCACAATGGACGATGTCCGTCGCGCCTACGATGCGATCATGCCGATCAACCCCAAACTGTGCATCATGCAGTGCACCGCCGGCTATCCGCCGGCCTGGGAGGAGCTCAATCTGAAGGTCATCGCCACCTTCCGTGAAGCCTTTCCGGATATCGTCATCGGATTTTCGAGCCATGACAGCGGAATTGCCATGGCAGTCGCCGGCTACATGCTCGGTGCACGCGTCGTCGAGAAGCACTTTACCCTCAATCGGGCGTCGAAGGGCACCGACCACGCATTCTCGCTGGAACCGGTGGGCATGACGAAGATGGTGCGTGACTTGAAACGCCTCAAGGTGGCGCTAGGCGATGGGCACAAGTCGGTCTTCCCGAGTGAGAAGGCACCGGTCGCCAAGATGGGTAAGAGCCTCGTCGCGACGCGTGCGTTGTCCGAGGGGCATGTGTTGACGGCTGCGGACATCTGCATGAAGTCGCCCGGTGGTGGCCTGCCGCCCTATCATCTCGACGGCCTGATCGGCTGCACGCTCCGGCGGGCGGTGGCCGAAGATCATGCCTTCTCTGCCGATGACGTGCGTGAGGCATTGCCCAAGAGTGAGGCGGCATGAGCAATGAGGTCGAATCGCTCGATACACTTCTGCCGTCGCTGATCCGGCTGAGGCTCATCTTCTTCGACTTCGACGGCGTGTTTACCGACAATACCGTCTACGTGAGTCAGGACGGCGTGGAGAGTGTGCGTTGCTGGCGCAGCGATGGGCTCGGACTGTCCCGCCTGCGCAGCGTGTCGGTGGAGGCAATGATTGTATCCACCGAGACCAACCCAGTGGTGGCCACCCGCGCCCGCAAGCTTGGACTTGCCTGCAGGCAGGGGCTCGAGGACAAGGCGCAGGCCGTCGTGGACATCTGTGCGGAACACGGCGTGGACCTCGAGCATACCGCCTTCGTCGGCAACGACATCAATGACATACCTGCCTTCGAGCGTGTGGGATTCCCCATCTGCGTCGCGGACGCATACCCGGAGGTACACCCGTACGTGCGCTATCGCACGTGCAGCCCCGGCGGACGGGGTGCGGTGCGTGAGGTGTGCGACCTGGTCTACCGGGCCAGGCGCAGCGCGCGCGCCAAGCCGGTCGAGGTGCCCGATGCCCTCCCCTGAGTTGTTCGACGTGAGCGAAGAGGTCGCGATCGTTACTGGCGTATCCGGACAACTCGGCGCACAGTATGCCAACGCGTTTCTTGAGGCGGGTGCGCGGGTCGCAGGACTGGACCTGAAGCCATCTGCAGCGTGCGAGCATCTGCTCGCGACGCATACGCAGCGCTTTCTGTTCGTCACGGCGGACGTGACGGATCGCGCCTCATTGCAGGCAGCTCTGAGGGCGTTGCAGGGAAGATTCGGCAGCCCGACAGTGCTGGTGAACAACGCTGCCATCGACGCACCCCCGTCGGCCCCGCTGTCGGAGAACGGCCCCTACGAGCACTATCCCGACGCGTCGTGGGATCGGATCATGGACGTAAACGTCAAGGGCGTACACCTGTGCTGTCAGGTGTTCGGCCAGGTGATGGCAGAGTCGGGTGGAGGATCGATCATCAACATCGCCTCGATCTACGGAATGGTGGCGCCCGATCAGAGTCTTTACGACTACCGGCGCCAGCGCGGAGAGACCTTCTTCAAGCCTGTGGCGTACTCGGTGTCGAAGTCTGCGCTGCTCAACCTGACCCGCTACCTCGCAGTGTATTGGGCGAAGGCCGGCGTGCGAGTGAATACACTCACCATTGCCGGGGTGTTCAACAATCAGGAACAGGCGTTTCTGGACGCGTACTGTGGGCGCATACCGGTAGGACGCATGGCAGAGCCCGACGCCTACAACGGCGCGATCCTGTTCCTGGCGAGTCGGGCATCGCGCTATATGACCGGCGGCAATCTCGTGGTCGACGGCGGCTGGACCGCCATCTGATGTCGGCCGGAACCCCGATGCGCCTCGATAACTGGATTGCCGGGGCAGCGCGGCCGTCTCGCAACGGCCGCACCCTCGACAAGTTCGACCCGCATGACGGCGAGCTGCTCGCGCAGATCGCCGACTCGGAAGCGCTCGACGTTGCCGATGCGGTTGCCGCTGCGCAGGACGCTTTCCCTGCCTGGGCGGCTCTGACGCCGGTCCGACGCGGGCAGATCCTCACCGACGTCGTCACCGGAATGAGACGGCGCAGCCTGGAATTGGCCGACTGCGTGGCGCGCGAAACTGGTAAACCGCCACAGGACGCGCGCGGCGAAGTGGGCGGCGCCATCCTGCAGGGCGAGTATTTTTCCGGCGAGGGGATGCGACTGTACGCGCGTACACTGACCTCGGGCTTGCCGGGAAAGTCGAGCTACACGGTGCGCCAGCGCCGCGGCGTCGCGGGACTCATCGTTCCGGCCAACACGCCGATTGCCAACATTGCCTGGAAAGTATTCCCCGCGCTGATCTGTGGCAATACGGTCGTGCTGAAAGCGTCCGAGGACGCGCCGGCCATAGCGATGCTGTTCGCGGAATTGTCGAAGGAGGCGGGAGTACCGGACGGCGTCTTCAACGTAGTGCAGGGTCGAGGAGACCCGGCGGGTGCGGCGCTCGTCACCGATATGCGCGTGGCGCTCGTCAGCTTCACCGGCTCTACCGCGGTGGGTCGATGGATCGCGCAGGAAGGCGGCAGGCGTCTCGCCCGTGTCTCCCTCGAACTGGGCGGCAAGAACGCGCTGGTGGTGTGCGATGACGCAGACCTGGATCAGGCAGTGCATTGGGCTGCGTTGTCTGCCTTCAGCAACGCAGGGCAGCGTTGTGCGGCCGGCAGCCGCCTGCTGGTGTTCGAGTCCGTGTATGAAGCATTCCGCGACCGTCTTGCCGCAAAGGCATGCGCGCTTCGGCTTGGCGTTGGGTCCGAATGCGATCTGGGACCCCTCATCAGTCGGCGTCAACAGCAGTCGGTTCTTGCCGCCGTCGAGCAGGCCCTGAGCCAGGGGGGCAGACTCGTCTGTGGTGGCTCCACACCGGCGGAAACGTCGCTTGCGCGAGGCTGTTACGTGCAGCCCACGCTGATCGACGAGTTGTTGCCACATGCCGAGTTGAGCTGCAGGGAGATCTTCGGTCCGGTCGCGACTTTGCATGCGGTGCGCGACATCCGCCACGCGCTGGATCTGGCGAACGCAACGGAGTATGGGCTGACGGCAGCGATTCACACGAGAAGTGTGGATCGGGCCCTGTGGTTCACCCAGCGCGTGCGTGCCGGCGTGGCGAACGTCAACCTGGGTACGTATGGCAGCGAACCACACATGCCCTTCGGAGGCTTCGGCGCGTCGGGCAACGGCACTCGCGAACCCGGCGTGGAAGCACTCGATGTCTATTCGGAGCTCAAGAACATCTCGTTCCTGGCCCGCGAAACACTGATCTAGCGATGAAGCACAGCGTCGTTGCATTCATACCGGCACGTTCCGGATCGAAGCGCGTTCCGCACAAGAACATTCTGCCTCTGAACGGTCACCCGATACTGGCCTACTCGATCCGTGCGGCCTTGGACAGCGGCGTGTTCGACGCGGTCATATGTGCGACCGACAGTGCGCTCTATGCGGATATTGCGCGCCACTATGGCGCGGAAGTCCCGTTCCTTCGGCCGGCACAGATCTCAGGGGACAAGTCCCCAGACATCGAATGGGTCGTGTGGATGCTGCGTGCCTTGCGGGAGGCAGGCCGGGACTATCAGGTCTTCAGCATTCTGCGGCCTACCAGCCCGTTTCGTCTGCCGGACACGATCCGTCGCGCATGGAATACGTTTTCGGCCGATCCGGCGGCAGATTCCTTGAGGGCAATCGCAAAATGCCGCCAGCATCCCGGGAAGATGTGGGTGATCCGCGGCAAGCGCATGCTTCCGGTGATGCCGTTCACCATCGACGGAACGCCCTGGCACAGCAGCCAGTATGCGAACCTTCCCGAGGTCTACGTGCAGGATGCGAGCCTCGAGATCGCGTGGTCCCGGGTGGCGCTTGAATCGGGCAGCATCGCCGGCGAGTCGATCGTTCCGTTCGTGAGTCAGGGCCTCGAGGGTCTGGACATCAACGATCGGGAGGACTGGTGGATTGCCGAACGACTGGTGGCAAAGGGAGATGCGGTGCTGCCAAGCATCGACCGGGCGCCGTATCCGTCCCCCGACCTGGGAGCAGTGCATGGGTGATCAAGCCGGACAGGCGGTCGAGGGCCGACTGTATTACTTTCCCTACGAGGCATTCGAAGGCGTTCTGGGCATCCGAGGTCCGGAGCGAGTGGTGCTGTTCGCCGACATGTGCAGGCTCAACGCCCTGTACATGATCGCCCGCGCAGGCTCGGGACACATCGGCAGCAGTTTCAGCAGTCTGGATATCGTCAGCTGGCTGTTGCTCGAAGAGCTCGACCTTGCCCCGGATCCACGATCGCCCGGTGATCTGTTCTTCAGTTCCAAGGGGCACGACGCGCCCGGTTACTACGCTGCACTCATTGCCATGGGGCGCCTGCCGTTCGACCTGCTGCATCGCCTGCGACGCCTCGATGGCCTGCCGGGTCATCCCGATATTTCCACACCCGGTATCGTGACCAACACCGGGTCGCTCGGCATGGGTGTGTCGAAGGCCAAAGGCATGGTGCTCGCGAACCGTCTGCTGGGGCGCCGCGGACGGGTTTGCGTGATGACCGGTGACGGTGAACTGCAGGAAGGGCAATTCTGGGAGTCGCTCATCTCGGCGGCCAATCTCGGCATGGGGGAACTCACCGTGGTCATCGACCACAACAAGCTGCAGTCCGACACCTTCGTGCGCAACGTCTCCGATCTCGGCGATCTGGAAGGCAAGCTGAGGGCATTCGGCTGGGCAGTCGAGCGCTGCGACGGTCACGATATTCGCGCACTGGATGCAGCGCTGCGACGACTTGCAACTGCGTCGGACCGACCCAAAGTCCTGGTGGCCGACACGATCAAGGGACGTGGTGTGTCCTTCATGGAGCACACTGCGCTGGATTCGGACGTGGCGATGTACCGGTTCCACAGCGGTGCGCCGGATGCGGCAGCATACCAGCGTGCGGCCCGGGAGTTGCTCGATCGGGTCGATGGCGAGGCCCGCGCGCTGGGCATCACGCTTTCCGCGCCACGATGGACAGAGCGCGAGGTTGCAGCGGCTCCGGCATCGCCACATAGACTCATTCCGGCATACTCCAAGGCGCTCATCAAGGAGGCTGCACGTCATCCTAATCTGGTTGCCCTGGATGCCGACCTGATTCTCGATACCGGGCTGATACCGTTTCGCGATCAGTATCCCGAGCGTTTCCTCGAATGCGGTATTGCCGAGCAGGATATGGTGTCCATCGCCGGCGGAATTGCGCTGCGCGGGGGATTGCCTGTCGTGCACTCGTTCGCCTGCTTCCTGTCGTCTCGCCCCAACGAGCAGATCTACAACAACGCGACCGAGCAGACCAAGATCATCTACGTGGGTTCGCTCGCCGGTGTCGTCCCGGCAGGCCCTGGACACTCGCACCAGGCAGTGCGAGACATCTCCGCGCTTGCCGCCGTACCGGGCATGCTGATGCTCGAGCCATGCTGTGAAGAGGAGGTGGTGCCTATCGTCGACTACTGCGTGAATCGCCATGCGGCGAGTAGCTATATCAGGCTGGTCTCCCTGCCATGGGAGATCCCCTACCGGCTGCCTGGC
>JAHCKU010000260.1 GCA_026125625.1 Burkholderiales bacterium
GCCACGAAACCGAACGGCACATTCAAGGTCAGCAGGAACAGCGTCACCCCGATCAATCCCAGCGGCGCCGTCAGCAGCACCAGAATGGTCTTCTGCATGCTCTGCAGATGCATCATGAGCAGCACTACGATGGTGAGCAGCATGACCGGCATGACCGCGTTGACCGATTCCTGCCCGCGCATGCTCTCTTCGATCGCACCACCCTGCTCGATGCGGTAGCCGACCGGCAGCTTTGCGCGGATGGGGTCGAGCAGCGGGTCGATCTGCTGCGAGACCACCGGCGCCTGTACGCCACCGGTGATATCGCCTTGCACGGTGATGGTCGGGGTGCGGCTGCGACGCCAGATGACGCTTTCCTCGAAACCGTAGCTGATGCGGGCGATCTGCGACAGCGGAATCCACTTTCCGCTTTGCGTCGGCACGTTGATGCTGCCGATCTCGTCCAGGTTCAGGCGTTCGCTGCCCTCGGCGCGCGCCAGGACCTCGATCAGCTTGTCGCGCTCGCGGTAGTGGGTGATGCTGAAGCCGCTCAGGATCGAATTGAGCACGTTCGACAGGTCCTGGGATGCCACCCCCACCAGACGCGCCTTGTTCTGATCGATGTCGAGCTTGACCATCTTGGACAGCTCGTTCCAGTCCAGGTGCACATGCAGCAGGTTCGGGTGCGCACGCATCACGCTCTCGACTTCGCGCGCGATGCCGCGCAGCTGGGTGAAATCGTTTCCGCTCACCCGGAACTGCACCGGGTAGGCGACCGGCGGTCCGTTCTGCAGCGGATTGACGCGCGCGCGCACCAGCGTGAATTCGTTCTCCAGACGCTGCATCAGACGTTGTGCCACGCCATCGCGCACTTCATTGTCCCGCGTGGTCACCACGAACTCGACCAGGTTGGCGTTGAACAGCTGCTGATCCAGCGGCAGGTAAAAGCGCGGTGAGCCGCCGCCGACGTAGGCCACATAGCTCGCCACATCCGGATCGGCGGCGAGGATCTTCTCGAAGCGCTCGGCCTCGCGTTGCGTGGCCACGATCGAGGCGCCGCTGGGCAGCCACAGATCCACCACCAGCTCCGGACGGTTGGCGGACGGGAAGAACTGCTGCTGCACCAGCCCGAAACCGGCGATGGACAGGAGGAACACGCCCACCGTTGCACCGATCACCGTGAAGCGACGCGCCACGCACCACGTCACCAGCCTGCGGAAGGCCTGATAGAAGGGCGTGTCGTAGACGTTCTCATCATGCGCGTGATGCGCACCGGTGTCGGCGAGACGAGGGAAGGCGCGCTGCAGGATTCGTTGCAGGACACCCGGCCTGCGTTCGGCATGCCTGGCCGGATCCGGCAGCAGCTTGTAGCCGAGATAGGGGGTGAACAGCACCGCGACTACCCACGAGATCAGCAGCGACATGCCGACCACGGCGAAGATCGAGAACGTGTACTCGCCGGCTGCGGACTTGGCCAATCCCACCGGCAGGAAGCCGGCAGCCGTCACCAGGGTCCCGGTCAGCATCGAGGGCGCGGTCGAGGTGTAGGCAAAGCCGGCGGCCTTGAAGCGATCCCATCCCTGCTCCATCTTGATCGCCATCATTTCCACCGCGATGATGGCGTCATCCACCAGCAGGCCGAGCGCGATGATCAGGGCACCCAGGGAGATGCGCTGCAGGTCGATTCCTGCCAGGCGCATCCCCAGGAAGGTGACGGCGAGCACCAGCGGCACCGACAACGCCACCACGATCCCGGTGCGCAGGCCCAGGCTGAGAAAGCTCACGGCCAGCACGATGATCACCGCCTCGGCCAGCACCTTCATGAACTCCCGGATGGAGCGCGACACCACCGTGGGCTGGTCGGCAACCTGATGGACTTCGATTCCCACCGGCAGATCGTGCTCGAGCCGCGCCATCTCCGCCTTGAGCTGCTTGCCCAGCTGGATGATGTCCCCGCCCTTGCGCATGGCAATCGCCAGGCCGATGGCTTCATGACCCTCGTGACGCATCTTCAGCAGCGGCGGATCGACGTAACCGCGCTGAATGGTGGCGATGTCACCGAGGCGGAACAGGCGGCCGTTGGCCTGTATGCCGATCTCGCGCACCTGTTCCGGAGAATCGAAGGCGCCGCCGACGCGCACGAAGATGCGATCATCGCCAGTCTCGTAGCTTCCCGCCGGCACCATGCTGTTCTGCTCGGCCAGGACCTGGAAGATCTGCACCGGATCGATGCCCAGTGTCGCCAGCTTGCGATGCGAGATCTCGACGTAGATCTTCTCTTCCTGATCTCCGATCATGTCGATCTTGGCTACATCCGGCACACGCAGCAGCTCGTTGCGCATGCGATCGACGTGATCGCGCAGCTCGGCAAACGAATAGCCGTCGGAGGTGAAAGCGTAGAGGGTGCCGAAAGTGTCACCGAACTCGTCGTTGAAGTACGGTCCGCGCACACCGGCGGGAAGCGTGTCGCGAATGTCCGCCACCTTCTTACGCACCTGATACCAGGCGTTCGGGACCTCGCTGGGCGGCGTGAAGTCCTTGAGCATCACGAAGATCATCGATTCGCCCGCACGCGAGTAGCTGCGCGTGTAGTCGAACCACGGCGTCTCCTGGATCTTCTTCTCCAGGCGCTCGGTCACCTGCTGCTCGACTTCGCGCGCGGTGGCACCCGGCCACAGGGTGCGCACCACCATCACCTTGAACGTGAACTCGGGGTCTTCGCCCTGGCCCAGACGAAGGTATGAATAGGCACCGGCGACGGCCAGCGCGATGATCAGAAACAGAATGAACGACTGATGCCGCAGCGCCCACTCGGACAGGTTCGGACCGCGCATGGCTCGTGCGGGCCCCTCAGGTCCCCGTGGGCAGCACGCGCACTTTCTGCCCCGGGTTGAGCTTGTGCACGCCCGCGCGCACGACCATGTCACCCGCGCTCAGGCCGGATCCGATCTCGACCGCATCCTGCGTATAGCGCACCACCACCACCGGGCGCAAAGTGACTGTGCCGGTCTTGCCGTCCACCACCCATACGGCGGGGGTCTGCCCCTGCTGGTACAGCGCCGCCAGCGGCAGGCGCACTACCGCGCTTGCGCCCTTCTGCGCCAGCATGACGTTGGCGGTCATGCCGAGCTGGACCTGTGGTGTCGGGTCGAGGATGGTGACTTTGACTGCATAGGTACGCGTCACCGGATCGGCCGCCGGAGAGACTTCGCGGATGCGTCCTTTGAACGTGGCCTCGGGCGCGGCCCACAGGGATACCGATACTTCGCCCGACCGGCGCAACTCGTCGAGGCGGCTCTCGGGCACGCTGATCAGAACCTCCTTCTCGTCCAGGCGCGCCAGACGCATGACCTCCTGGCCGGCGGCCACCACCTGCCCCACCTCGGCCGAGAGTGCCGTGATGATGCCGTCCTCATCCGCGCGCAAGGCAGTATAGGTGGACTGGTTCTGGGTGACGCCCAGCTGGGCCTGCGCCTGCTCCAGCCGCGCCTTGGCGACGTTGAAAGCATTCTGCCGCCGGTCGAACTCGGCGGCGCTGACGAATTTCTGCTGATAGAGATTGCGATAGCGCTCCAGGTCGTCGCGCGCCTGCAGGAAATCCGCTTCTGTTGCCGCCAGCTGAGACCGCTGTGCCTCGATATTCAACCGGAAATCACTGGGGTCCAGGCGCGCCAGAGCCTGCCCGCGCTTGACCCGGGAGCCGACCTCGACTTCGCGGGCAACGATCTTGCCGCCGACCCGAAAGCCCAGCGCGGTTTCGTAGCGCGCGCGCACGTCGCCGGTATAGCTGGCCTCGTTGGCGCTCGCGGTGGGCTCCACCTTGACCACGTTGACCGGACGCACGTCCTCCACCGGCGGCGCTTCATTGCCGCAGCCGGCAATGAGCGACAGGCCGGCACACGCCAGCAGCAGGGCCGCGATACGCACCGGGCGATCGCACCTGCCCTGCACCCATGCTGCATTACCGGAGCGACCGTCAACGGCCATCGAGCACCCGCTGCTTCCCATGCTTGGTCCTGGTATCGGAGTTCCGTTCGTTCCGCGGCGGTGCCGCCCGGACTGCAGGTGGTACATCCGCGTGCTGCAGCAGCCCTCGAAACAGCAGGCCGAGATGGCGACGGATATAACTCTGCGGATCAGCCGGAGCCGCGTCATATTGGTCGAAGGAATGCTGCCACAGACCGGGCAGACAGGACACGAATCACCTCGTCGTCCTCGATCTGGTCGAAGTGCCGGTAGAACTGACCTACGGCACCGAAATGCTCGGGTACTTCGAGGCATACCGTTTCGTCCGCACGCGTCGACACCTGCGCCAGCGTATCCGCGGGTGCCACCGGTACGGCGCACACCACGCGCGCCGCACCTTGGGCGCGCACTGCATGCAACGCCGCAAGCATGGTCGAGCCCGTGGCCAGCCCGTCGTCGACCACGATCACGTTGCGGCCCGCCGGATCCAGACGCGGTCGATGGCGGGTATAGGCCGCGCGGCGGACGCGGATGGCCTCGAGCTGCTGTGCGCGCTCGTGCTCGATATAGGTTGGATCCACCCCGGCGGCGCTGGCGTATTGGGTGACGAAATACCAGCCACTCTCTTCGACTGCGCCGATGGCGAACTCAGGATTATCGGGTGCCCGCAGTTTACGCACCAGCACCACGTCCAGATCCCCCTCGAGGGCCTCGGCGACGATGCCCGCCATCGCTACCGCGCCGCGCGGAATGCCCAGCACCAGCGGATGCGTGCCGCGGTAGTGCGCCAGGCGCGCCACCAGTTGCCGTGCCGCATCCGCCCGGTCCTCGAACATGCGCGCCATCCCCACGTCAAGGCGCGGCGGCAACCACGCCCCGCGCATCCTTGTGCTGCCTGGCGGAGCGCACGGTATTGGCGAGCAGCATGGTGATGGTCATCGGGCCGACGCCGCCCGGATTGGGCGTGATCCAGCCCGCGATCGGCGCCACCTCATCGAAGGCAACATCACCCACCAACCGGCTGCCGCCGCGGGCCGCCGGGTCGGGAACCCGGTTTACGCCGACATCCACAACCGCAGCGCCCGGCCGGATCATGTCGCCCCGCACATACTCGGGAACTCCAAGGGCGGCGATCAGGATGTCGGCCCGCCGACAGTGTGCAGCGATGTCCCGGGTCCCGCTGTGGCACACGGTCACCGTGCAGTTGGCGTGCGGCGCCTTCTGAACCAGCCGCGCCGCCATCGGTTTGCCCACG
>JAHCKU010000261.1 GCA_026125625.1 Burkholderiales bacterium
TCGATCTGCTGCGGGCTGGCGCCCTCGTCGAGCAGCAGGCCCGCGGCGCGCCCGTACTGGTTGATCATCCGGTTGCCGATGAAGCCGTCGCAGACGCCGGCGATCACCGCAACCTTGCGGATGCGCTTGGCCAGCTTCATGGAGGTGGCCAACACATCAGGCGCGGTCTTGCTGCAGCGGACGATCTCCAACAGCTTCATGATGTTCGCGGGGCTGAAGAAGTGCAGGCCGAGGACATCCTGAGGGCGCCTGGTGATCGCAGCGATCTCGTCCACGTCGAGGGTGGAGGTGTTGGTGGCGAGAATGGCGCCCGGCTTCATCACTGCGTCGAGCTTCTCGAACACCTGCTTCTTCACCGCCATATCCTCGAATACGGCTTCGATGACGATGTCGGCATCCTTGATGGCGTCGTAGTCGAGCACGCCCTGCAGCAGGCCCATGCGCCTGTCCATGTCCTCCTGCCCGAGCCGGCCCTTGGCCACGGTCGCGGCGTAGTTCTTCGAAATGACATTCAGGCCCTTGTCCAGTGCAGCCTGGTTCATCTCCAGCACCTTCACCGGAATGCCGGCATTGGCAAAGTTCATGGCGATGCCGCCGCCCATGGTGCCGGCGCCGACCACCGCCGCGCTCCTGATCTCGCGCGTGGCGATGTCCTCCGGCACATCGGGAATCTTGGCGACCTGGCGCTCGGCAAAGAACAGATGGCGTAGCGATTTCGATTCATTGCTCGCGCGCAGCTTCTCGAACAGATCGCGCTCGCGCTGCACACCCTTGGCGAAGGGCAATGTTGCAGCGGCCTCGACGCACTCGGCGATGACGAGCGGCGCGGGATAGCCGCGGTAGGTCTTGGCCAGGCGCGCGCGTGCCGCATCGAAGAAATCGCCTACCGCTCCCTCCACCGCCGCCTGACCGGCATTGGTGCGCTTGATCTCGCGCCCTTCGCGCAGCACGCGGTTGGCGAACTGGATCGCAGCAGCGGGCATCTCTCCTTTGAGCATTTCGTCGATCAGACCCAGCTCCAGCGCCTTGTCGGCAACCACCGGTTCGCCGCTGGCCATCATCTCCAGCGCGCGCGCCGCACCCAGCACGCGCGGCAGGCGCTGGGTGCCGTGCGCACCGGGCAGGATGCCGAGCTTGACCTCCGGCAGGCCCAGCTGCGTGCCGGGCAGGGCTGCGCGGAAATGACAGGCCAATGCCAGCTCCAGGCCACCACCGAGAGCGAAACCGTGAATGCCGGCGATCATCGGCTTGGTCACCGTGTCCATGTAGCTCACCAGCATCGGCAACGTGGCCAGACCGATCGGGGCCGGCTTGCCGAATTCCGAGATGTCCGCACCGCCGCTGAATGCACGGCCGCTGCCGACGATGAGGAAACCCTTGACCGCCGGATCGTGTTCGCCTTCCTTGATGGCGTCGAGAATGCGCTGCAGCACGCCTTTGCTCACGGACAGGGCGTTGACCGGCGGATTGTTCAGGGTGATCACGCCCAGGTGGCCCTGGACGGCATAGGTGACGATATCGGACATGATGATTCGAGGCTTATTGAGTGGAGTCAGCGTGAACGCCGGGAAACTATAGCAGGGATGACGGGTTCGCCTTCACTACGCCGGCTCACTGCCCCGGGGCGCCTCCTGATGCCCTAATATGGTTTCGTAGTAGTACACTCCGCGATGCACCGCAGCATATCGGCATACCCATCACTTGAAACGTGCGCAGTGCCTTGCACGAACGGGTAAGGGATTCGTCATCCGGATCCGGGCAGAGCTTCCCTAATGACAGATATCGAACGCTGGCTGGCGCAACTCGATCTCGAAAAATACGCTCCGCTATTCGCGCAGCAGGAGATCACGCTCGATCTGCTGCCTTTCCTGACCGAAGCCGACATCGATGCGCTGGCCCTGCCGATCGGGCCGCGCCGTCGGATCCTGAATGCCGTACGGGAGCTTGCGAGCTCCCGTACGGCCGCGTCCACGCCCCGCCGGGGCACTCAGGAAGGCTCGCTCCCGCTACGCGCCGAACGGCGCCAGCTGACGGTGATGTTCTGCGACCTGGTGGGATCCACCCAGCGGGCGGTGGCGCTCGATCCGGAAGTGTTGCGCGACCTGATGCAGACGTACTACACCGCCTGCAACAGCGCAGTTGCCCACTACGGCGGTTACGTTGCCCAGTATCTGGGCGACGGCGTGATGATCTATTTCGGCTGGCCCGGCGCGCATGAAGACAACGCCTTGCGCGGCGTGCTATGCGGTCTGGCGATCGTGCAGAACGTCAAGGAGATCGCGGTAGATCCGCCTCTGGCGGTGCGTATCGGCATCGCCACCGGCTCGGTGATCGTGGGCGAGGCATCGCCGGAGTACGACGAGATCATCAAGCTGGCCGTAGGCGAACCTCCGCACCTCGCTGCAAGACTGCAGGCGATGGCCGAGCCCGATCAGATCATCATCGCTGCCACCACGCGGCGGCTGGTCGGCGCGGCCTTCGATCTGCTCGACATGGGGACGCACACGCTCAAAGGCATCCCTGAACCGGTACGGGCCTGGCGCGTGGTGGCGGAGCGCAAGCAGGAAGGGCGATTCGAGGCAGTTCACGGAAGCGAAAATCTCACGCCCCTGGTGGCCAGAAGGGAGGAGCTGATCGGCCTGATCGATCGGTGGCGCGAGGCTTCCAGCAGTCAGGGGCGTGCAGTGCTGATCAGTGGCGAGCCCGGCATCGGCAAATCGCGTCTGGTGCGGGTGCTGCGCGAAACGCTCGCACAGGAAGATTGCTCCGTCATGCAATTCCAGTGCTCGGAGTATCACGTCAGCTCTCCGCTGCATCCCATCACCGAGCAATTCGCGTTCGCCGCCGGTTTCGCGCCCGGAGATACGCCCGAGCAGAAGCTGGACAAGCTTGAAGCCGTGCTGGTCGGCACCCCACAGCAGCGCGAGGAAGCTGCACCACTGCTGGCTTCCCTGCTCTCCCTGCCGACGTCGCGCTATCCGGACACGTCGCTCTCCCCCGCCAGGCAACGGGAAAAGACGCTCGACGTGCTGATGCAGCAGTTCGAGGCGCTGTCCCGTCGCAAGCCCGCGCTGATCGTATTCGAGGATATCCATTGGATCGATCCTTCGAGCGAGGAGGTGCTGGACACGCTCATATGCGGCTTGCAGGCGCTGCCCGTCCTGCTGGTCGCCACCTACCGGCCGGAGTATGTAGCGCGTTGGGGGAAGCAACCTCACGTGTTACCGCTTCATCTGAGGCGCCTGGCTCAACAGGAAGTGGCAACGCTCATCGAGAACGTGGCGCGCAAGCGCATGCCCGCGGAAATCCTGACTCGTATAGGCGAGCAGACCGACGGCGTACCCCTGTTCATCGAAGAGCTGACCAAGTCGGTGCTGGAATCGGGCAATTTGCGCGACGCCGGCGATCACTACGATCTTCGCGGCCATCTGCTCGATCTGAGTATCCCCACGACGCTGCGGGATTCGCTCCTGGCGCGCATCGACCGCCTGGCTCCGGTGAAGGACGTCATTCAGACCGGAGCGTGCATCGGCAGGGAATTCTCCCTGGACCTGATTTCCCGCATCTCCACGCTTTCCGTTCCACGACTTGAGCAGGCGCTGCAGCAGCTGACCGAGGCCGGGCTGTTGTACCAGCGTGCGACCCCTTCCGACACTCAGTACACCTTCAAGCACGCGCTGGTGCAGGAAGCCGCCTACGATTCATTGCTCAAATCGTTGCGCCAGCATACCCACGCACGAATCGCAAGGGTGTTGAAGGACAGGTTCGCCGATCGCGTCACGCACGAACCGGAAGTGCTGGCGCATCACTACACCAAGGCCGGGTTGTATGCCGACGCCATTCCCTGCTGGTGCGAGGCGGGGAAACTCGCCGTTCGCAGGGTAGCGCTGCAGGAAGCGGTCAATCATTTCAAGAGCGGACTGTCCCTGATCGAGCAGCTGCCTGCTTCCGCCGAGCGTGACGAGCTGGAACTGTCGATCCGGGAGCCGCTCAATGCCGCGTGGACGGGATTGCGTGGGTGGGCGGCGACAGAGGTCAGCGAGAATGCCAGGAAAATACTGGCGCTGGCGCAAGGACAAGGCAAGGCGCAATCGATGCGGCTCGGATTGTGGGCCATATGGGTCAACACCGTGACCCAGGGCCGCGTGCAGGATTCGCTGGAGTGGTCGGAGCAGCTGCTAAGCGAAGGCGCGCGGGTCAAGGACCTCGACCTCAGGATCTTCGGGCACGGGGCATCGATGATCTCCAACTTCTGCCTGGGACGATTGATCGAGGCCAGGGAGCACGGGGACCGCATCCTCGAGCTCTACGATCCGGCGCTCGCACTGCGCTGGATGCAGATCACCGCCCATGATCTCAGGACGCTGGTCGGCGTCTGGTCGTGCCAATGGACATGGATGCTGGGTTATCCGGACCAGGCAATGCGCCTCAGCCATGAGCGGGATGCCTACGCACGTCAGCTGGGAAATGCATTCAATCTCGGCTTCGCATTGAGCCTCGGGGCTTATGTCTTCGACTATCGCTGCGAGCCCGACCGTCTGCTGGAACGCGTGGAGGAGGCGGACCGGCTGGAGCGTGAGCACAGCGTTCCCTTCGTCAACAAGGTGATGGTCCGGCAGGTCGAGGGGCTGGCGCGGCTTCGTCGGGGGGAGCTTTCCGATGCCATCCGCCTGCTGCAAGACGCGCTGCAATACTGGAATACGCTCGGGGGCCGGAGTCGGGTTCCGTTCCTCAAGGCCGCGCTGGCCGAAGCCCTCGCACGCAGCGGTAGAATCGAGGACGCCCTGCATCTGATCGACGAATGCCTGGAGCAGATCGAGCGCCCCGGCTGGCGGGAGCGCTCCCATTACGCGGAAGTGCTGCGCCTGAAGGGCTGGATGCTGATACAGGAAGGCAGAAAGGCCGAAGCCGAAACCTTCCTGCACGCCTCGATCGAATGGGCGCGTGAGCAGCAGGCAAAGTCCTGGGAGCTGCGCAGCGCGACGACGCTGGCTGAGCTGCTACGCAGTCGTGGTGACACAGCCGCTGCGCGCAGCATGCTGGCACCGGTTTACGGCTGGTTCACGGAAGGCTTCGACACGCACGACCTGAAAGCGGCGCGTGCGCTCCTGGACGACCTGGGCTGAAAACCGGGTGTCAGTCTGTGCTGGCGCGCCGATAGT
>JAHCKU010000262.1 GCA_026125625.1 Burkholderiales bacterium
TGCGCCCCAATAGCAGCACCTGCCCCAGCGGACGCAGGCGGTGCGTGCGGTGGTAGATGCGATCGACCATGCCCAGCATCGCCTGCAGGCTCGTGCGCAGCGCTTCCATCAGCATGTCGGCTCCATCAGCATGTCGGCTCCATCAGCGTGCCGGTTCCAGCGATGTGCCGGGCGCCACGCGGCTGCGCTGCACGCGCGCCGATTCCAGCACCAGGGTGGCTATGCGCTCGGCGCCTTCGCGCTTGCCCAGGGCCCATGCCTTCGCCTGGACCGAGCTCAGCGTCGCGCGATCGGCGAGCAGCACGGTGATGCGGCGAACCAGTTCGCGTTCCGGAATCAGCCCGCCCACGCCGTGCTGTTCGAGAAAGCGCACGTTGAAGTCTTCCTGTGCGCGCAGACTGTGCGTGGCCAGCAGCGGCCGGCCGCAAGCCAGCGCTTCGGCCAGCGTGAGTCCCCCAGGCTTGCCGACGACGAGATCGGCGGCCCGCATCAGCAGCGCCATGTCGTCCGTCCATGCCCATACCCGCAGCCGTTGCGGCATGCGGCTGGCAAGCGCCTGCAAGGCGGCGCATGCCTCCCCGTTGCTGCCGGTCACCGCCAGCACGTGGATATGTTCGTGCGCGGCGAGCAGAGCACCGACGATGGCATCCACGCCCAGCCCCAGCCCGCCGCCGGCGACCAGCACCACCGCCGCCTTGCGATCGAGCGCGAGCTGGTCGCGGGCGGTTTCCTGTGATGGCGGTTGCTGGAACTGCGGCATCAGCGGGATCCCGCTCACGTACGTGCTGGCTCGCGGGGCGTGCGCAGTCAGCGCCAGCCGCACGTCTTCGTGCGGCAGGCAGTAGTGGTCGATGCCGGGATGGATCCAGAAATCATGCACGCCGTAGTCGGTGAGCACGCCCGTCACCGGAATGGCGAGACGACGCCGTTGCGTGCTCAGCTGCAGCAGCGCGGCTGGATTCATCTGGGTCGCGACGATGGCGTCCGGAGCAAACGTGCGCAGGATTGCATCCAGGCGGCTCACCAGCAGCGCCCAGCCGCTCTTGATGATGGCCACCCGCAAAAGATTGTCGGCGGCACGCAGCAGCGGTGTGCCGGCGCCGCGATTGCCGCAGAACAGACCGAACATGATGCGGTCGACCGGATGCGTGACGCGCGTGCAGGCATCGAGTGCCTGCCTGCCGACCTTGGCCAGTACTTCGAGGCCTTCCAGCAGCGCCGCGGGCGGCCGCTCGCCTTCCAGCACCGCGCGCCACGTGCGCTGGTCGAGCATGTAGATGCGGTCGTACAGTCCCGGCTGTCTCTGCACCAGTTGCAGGTAGCTGCGATGCAGCGCCTGCGTCACGCCGTCGTCCATGAGCGACCAGAAATCCACGGTGCGCACACGCACTGCATGAGCCGGTGCGGTCAGTGCTGCCTCGACTGCACGTGCTGCCCGCATATGTCCGGAGCCGAGGGAGGAGGTCAGCAGCAGCACACGCAGCGCGCCGTCATCCGATCCGGGCGCGTCATCGCCTGCCTCAAGCGGAGGCCGGCGCCGCAGATGCTCGCCGACTATCGATCCGGCCTTGAACAGCGCCGGCGACATCGCCACGGCATGCAGCAAAGCACTGGACAGCAATTTCGCCATCATGGGATATGTGCCTTCTTGATATGAATCCGTGGGGCACGACGAGCAATGAAATGATATGACATGGGCGCCGTTCGTTGCATCGATTCCAGAACGGCCGGCGTCTCGTCGAGCGTGCGTTGCACGCAGCGCGCCCGTATCGAGGGATGAAGAATTTTCATGCCTGATCGGAATACACCCCGAGCACCGGCTGCGGTCAACAGGGAATCCGGGAGAGTCGGTGGCTGATGTCGTTTCATGAGAGGCATTGGATGCAGCCGTAGTCCCGGGAATCTAATCCTTGCCTGGCTGTCCATCTGCAGCCACACTTCGCCACTCCATCCACATCCGAAACCGTCCATGGACAACTCGATCACGCGTACTTCTTCCCGCGCCGTCGCGGTGGCCTGCCGCCTGGGCCTGCTGGCGATCTTCACCGCCATCGGGCTGTCGCTGACCATCCCGGACGCCGACGCCCGCCGCCTGGGCGGCGGAAAGAGCTTCGGTCGCCAGTCCCAGCAGGCCGCACCCCCGTCCCAGCCGCCGGCTC
Source organism: Burkholderiales bacterium (assembly GCA_026125625.1). GTDB lineage: Bacteria > Pseudomonadota > Gammaproteobacteria > Burkholderiales > SHXO01 > SHXO01. Next base: position 2,160 of record JAHCKU010000262.1, read on the forward strand.
GCAACAGCGTCGGCCAGCAGGGTGGGCAGCAGGCCACCCCTGCTCAGGCGGCCCCGACACAGGCCACCCCGGCGACTGCCGGCAAGCCGGCTGCAGGTGCTGCGGGAGGCAATCGCTTTCTTGGTCCGCTCGCGGGCCTGGCTGCCGGTCTGGGCATCGCTGCATTGCTCGCGCATCTGGGTTTGATCGGTCCCTTTGCGGAGTTTCTCGCTGCGCTGCTGATGGTCGGATTGCTGGTGCTGGCCGGCCTGTTCATCTGGCGCATGCTGCGCGGCGGTATGGGAGGCAGGAGAGAGGTGTCGCAGCGGACGATGGAGCCTGCCTACCAGTCGCCGTCGATTGCCCGCTCGCAAGAGGCACCATTGGCGGTGGACATGGCCCGGCCAGGAAGCGTTGCTGCCAGCCTCGGCGGATCGTCACACATACTTCGCGCGCCGGGCGTGCCCGAGGATTTCGACGTCGCTGCATTCCTGCGCAACGCCAAAGTGCACTTCCATCGCTTGCAGACGGCCTGGGAGCGCAAGGACGTCGAGGATCTGAACGAATTCACCACACACGAGGTGCTGGCGGAGTTGCGTATGCAGATGGCCGAGGAGGACGGCGACCATAGCGAGATCGTCGCCCTCGATGCCGACTTGCTCGGTATCGAAGAAGGTCCGTCGGACTACCTGGCGAGCGTGCGCTTCAGCGGCAACGTGCGTCACGCCGGCGCCGATGTCCCCGAGGCGTTCCAGGAAGTGTGGAATCTGTCCAAGCGCAAGGACGGCCGCAGCGGCTGGCTGCTCGCTGGCGTCCAGCAGATTCACTAGGGAAGTACTGACGTCATGGCGAGCGCAGCTGTTCGCCCTGACAAAATGCCCGGGTCGCAATGACCCGGGCAATGCAGTTTTTCCATGGACGGATTCCGTCCATGTAGAAAGTGCAGGGCCGAGCCGGTCGATTGCACACATATGTATTCCACGCAAACCCCCATGGCGGGATCGACGTTTGCTGGCGACGCATGGAACACTGCCTTGAGGCAGGACCACCGCCGCCCATGGACGCCGAACAACCGCAGTTCATCCGCCCGTCTCCCCCGCCCGCGATATCGCCGCCGCTGTCGTGCTCCATTACCGACGAGTGCTGTCGGCTCCTTCTGGAATCGATCCGGGAGTACGCCATCTTCTGCCTGGATGCCGAAGGCAGGGTGATTACCTGGAACACGGGCGCGCAGGCGATCAAGGGCTACGCAGCGCACGAGATCATCGGCCGCCATTTCTCGGTCTTCTATCCGCCGGAAGTCGTGACTACGCAATGGCCGCAGCAGGAACTGGCGATGGCCAGTGCGCAGGGCTGGTTCGAGGACCAGGGATGGCGTGTGCGCAGGGACGGCTCGCTGTTCTGGGCGGACGTGGTGATCCACCCTCTACGTCAGACCGACGGCACGCTGATCGGCTACGTCAAGGTCACCCGCGACCTCACCGAGCGCCAGCGCCAGCAGGAATCCCTGCGCCAGAGCGAAGAACGCTTTCGCCTGGTGGTCGATGCGGTGCACGAATATGCCGTAGTCTCGCTCACCGCCGATGGTCGCGTAGCGAGCTGGAACGCAGGTGCCGAGCGCATCATGGAATACAAGGCCGCCGAGATCAGCGGCCGCGACGCCGCGTGCTTCTATCTGCCCGAAGACATTGCCGCGTGCGTGCCGGAACGTGATCTCGCCGAGGCCGGGCAGGGTCGCCTCGAGTGCCAAGGCTGGCGTGTGCGCAAGGACGGTAGCCGGTTCTGGGCGCATGTGGTGATGACTCCGCTGGTGGACGATCAGGGCCGCCTGATCGGTTTCGCACAGATCACGCGTGACATGACCGAGGCGCGGCGCGTGCTGGCGCTGGAAGAGGCCAGCCAGCGCAACAACGAATTCCTCGCCATGCTCGCGCACGAGCTGCGCAACCCGCTCGCCCCCATTCGTAACGCCCTGGCGGTGGTGCGCAGCCAGGACCTCGGCGATCCCCTTCTGCGTCATTGTCTGGATACCATCGACCGTCAGGCTGCACATCTGGGGCGGCTGGTGGACGATCTGGTGGATGTCAGCCGGGTGACGAGCGGCAAGATCAGCCTGCAACGCCAGGCGGTGGATCTGAAGACGGTAGTCGCACGCGCAGTGGAGGCCAGTGAATCGTTTCTCGAGACCCATGGCCATCGGCTGCAACTCGATCTGGCGGCGGAACCGGTCCCGCTGCAGGGAGATTTCGCGCGCCTGTCGCAGGTGCTGGTCAATCTGCTCGACAATGCCGCCAAATTCACCCGCAATGGCGGGCGCATCTGGATCAGCCTGCGGCGCGAGCAGCAGCACGCGGTGCTCAGCGTCAAGGACGATGGCATCGGCATGACTGCGGATCTGCGTGCGCGCATCTTCGACCTCTTCGTGCAGGGCGAGCGCAGCCTCGACCGGGCCGAGGGTGGACTGGGGATCGGTCTGCCCCTGGTGCGCCGCATCGTGGAGTTGCATGGCGGAACCGTGGAGGCCCTCAGTGCTGGCCCGGATGCGGGCAGCGAATTCATCGTACGCCTGCCCCTGGCTCATCCGCTTCCCAGCCGAGACAGCCGCACGGGGATGACGCTCATGTCCGACGGACAGGATCCATTGCGCATCCTGGTGGTCGACGACAATGCCGACTCGGCAGATACCATGTCCATGCTGTTGCGCATCTGGGGGCATACCGTATCAGTCGCCCACGCCGGAGCGCAGGCACTGCAACTGGCGCGCAAACACGCCCCCGATCTGATCCTGCTCGACATCGGGCTGCCGGGCATGGACGGCTTCGAGGTGGCGCGGCGCCTGCGCAAGGGCAAGGCGCGCCGCGCGATGCTGCTGGCGGTGACCGGCTATTCGCAGGCGGAGGATCGCCTGCATGCGCTGGCAGCCGGCTTCGACGACTATCTGGTGAAGCCGGTCGACGCCGATGCGCTTCGGCAGTTCATCGCTCGTGCGCAGCAGTCGAAGCAGCGTCCAGATTGCGCGGCG
>JAHCKU010000263.1 GCA_026125625.1 Burkholderiales bacterium
GGTGGCCGAGCCGAAGGCTGCGAGCAGCGCGAAGCCCACCAGCGTGTGCAGCTGATGGGCCGGATCGGTGAGCCCCATCCCTGCCAGCCCCACGATGATCGCCATCTGCGCGACCAGCAGCCAGCTGCGCCGTCTGCCCAGCCGGCGGGTGAGCAGCGGCAGCGGCAGACGGTCGACCAGAGGCGCCCAGGCCCATTTGAAGCCGTAGGCCAGGCCAACCCAGCTGAGAAAGCCGATGGTGGTGCGATCGATTCCCGCCTCGCGCAGGCGGTAGGAGAGCGTACCCAGGACCAGCAGCAGCGGCAGGCCGGCGGAGAATCCGAGAAGCAGCATGCGCGCGACCTGGGGTTCCAGGTACACACGCAAGTCGCGCAGCCACGAGGCCTTGCCGGCCTCGGTCATGGCCGGTGCTCACAGCGGATAGTCATAGTCGATGGTCAGTGGTGCGTGGTCGGAGAAGCGCTGATCCTTGTAAATCGACACGCTTCGTGCATGCGCGGCGATGCCGGGGGTGGCGATCTGATAGTCCAGGCGCCAGCCGACGTTCTTCGCCCAGGCCTGGCCGCGGTTCGACCACCACGTGTATTGCTCCGGACGGGTATCGACACGCCGGAACACATCTACATAGCCAAGATGGTCGAACACGCCGGACAGCCACGCCCGCTCCTCGGGGAGGAAGCCAGGGTTCTTCTGATTCGAGCGCCAGTTCTTGAGATCGATTTCCTTGTGGGCGATATTCCAGTCGCCGCATATGACGACTTCGCGACCGCTCAGGCGCAATTGGTGCAGGGGTGCGATGGCGCGTTCGAGAAATCCGAACTTGATCTGCAGTCGTTCGGGCGAGCTGGAGCCCGACGGTACGTAGAACGACACCACGCTCAGATTGCCGTAGCGCGCTTCGATGTAGCGGCCCTCGGCATCGATATCCGGAATGCCGATGCCCTCGCGGATTTCGTCCGGGGCACGCTTGCTGTAGATTCCTACCCCGCTGTAGCCGGGGCGTACGGCGCAATGGAAGTGCCCGCACAGTCCGCCCGGGTTGCGAGCGGACTCGGTGATGTCGCCCGGCTGCGCCTTGAGTTCCTGGAGACATACCACGTCGGCGTTCTGCAACGCCAGCCAGTCGAGAAAGCCTTTGGCGACGGCCGAGCGGATACCATTCACATTGAGAGAAATGATGCGCATGCTCGAAACACAGATCGATCAGGGGTTTGGTGGGGAGTTCATCGAGTTCGCGATCGAGCGCGGGGTGCTGCGCTTCGGCGAGTTCAAGACCAAGGCTGGACGGCTGTCGCCGTACTTCTTCAATGCCGGTCTGTTCAACGACGGCCAGGCGCTGAGAAGGCTCGGGCAATTCTACGCAAAAGCGATCCTCTCCGGCGGCATCGATTTCGACCTGCTGTTCGGTCCCGCATACAAGGGCATTCCGCTGGTGACGGCTACTGCCGTGGCGTTGGACGAAATGGGCCGCAACGTGCCCATTTGTTTCAACCGCAAGGAGGCCAAGGACCACGGCGAAGGCGGCCTGACCATCGGTGCGCCGCTGGCAGGGCGCACCCTGATCATCGACGACGTCATCTCCGCCGGCACCTCGGTACGGGAATCGGTCCAGCTCATCGGGCAAAGCGGCGCACATCCGTGCGGCGTGGTGATCGCCCTGGATCGCATGGAGCGCGGCAGCGGCGAGATGTCGGCGGTCCAGGAAGTACAGAAATATTTCAACATTCCGGTGCTGAGCATTGCCACTCTGGACGATCTGGTTGGCCATTTGCAAACCAAAGGGGGAATGGCACGCGAGTTGCAGATGGTGGCCGCGTATCGAACCCGCTATGGAGCACCGCTGCATGTCCCTTAAGTTTGCGTCCCTCGTGATCGTGCTGGCCGGTACGCTGGTCGTCGGCGACGCGGGCGCGGCGGCGGCCAAGCCCAAGCGGGAAGCCAACCGGGCACCGGCCGGCAAGATCTATAAATGGGTCGACGAGCGGGGGGTGACGCACTATGGCGAAATCATCCCTCCGCAGTATCGAGACAAGTCCGTGACCCAGCTCAACCAGCGCGGCGTCGCGGTCAAGCGCATCGACGGCGTGCTGACACCCGAGCAGCAAAAGGCAGCCGAGGAGCGGGCCGAACGGGAGAAGGCCGAGCGCAAACAACTGGCGGCGCAACGCCGGCGCGACATGGCGCTGATGAACACCTATACCAGCACCAAGGAAATCGAAGTCGCGCGCACGCGCAATCTGGCCATGCCGCAGCAGGCGATCAAGGGGCTGCAACCCAGGTTGAAGCAGGCGCAGGCGCGGCTGGCTACCCTCGAGGGGCAGGCGGACAAGCAGCGTGACGCCGGCCGGCAGGTTCCGGAGCATCTCGCGGAAGATATCGCGCGGCAGAAGCAGGTGGTAGCCGAGATACGCGCCGACATCGACCGTCATTCGACGGACATCGAAAGCATCAACCGCCGCTTCGATGCGGACAAGCAGCGCTACGCGGAGCTCACCGAACTGGCGCACCGTTGACCGCCTGCCAACGGTTCAGATGCCGAGCGTCTTCTTGAGGATCTCGCTCAGCTGCGCAGGATTGGCCTTGCCCTTGCTGGCTTTCATGCACTGTCCGACCAGGAAGTTGAAGGCCTTCTCCTTGCCTGCCCGATACTCGGCCACCTGTGCCGGGTTGGCCTGCAGCACATCGGCCACCAGCCGTTCCAGCGCGCCGCTGTCGGAGATCTGCCGCAGGCCGCGCGCCTCGATGATCCGATCGGCGCTGCCTTCGCCGTTCCACATCGCTTCGAACACGTCCTTCGCCATCTTCCCCGACAGCGTGCCGTCGGCGATCCGGACCAGCAGCCCTGCCAGGGCATCGCTCGCCAGCGGCACGCTGTCGAAGTCGAGCCCGGCGCGATTCAGGCGCGCGCTCACCTCGCCCATGACCCAGTTCGCCGCGAGCTTGGCCTGTTGCGGAAGGCCTGTGGCGAGCGCGTCGAAGTAGTCGGAAATCTCCCGGCCGGCGGTCAGCACCGCAGCGTCATAGGCCGGCAGGTCGTACTCACGCATGAAGCGCTGGCGACGTACCTCGGGCAGCTCCGGCAGGGTGCGCTCGATCTCGGCGATCCAGGCCGGAGTGACCTCCAGCGGTAGAAGATCGGGATCGGGAAAATAGCGGTAGTCCTGTGCGTCTTCCTTCGAACGCATGGAACGCGTCTCGTCGCGCTCGGGATCGTACAGGCGCGTCTCCTGCACGATACGGCCGCCGTCTTCCAGGATTTCGATCTGACGCGCAATCTCGAATACGATGGCGCGCTCCAGGAAGCGGAAGGAGTTGAGGTTCTTGATCTCGCAACGCGTGCCCAGTGCTTCACCCGGCCGGCGGATGGAAACATTGGCGTCGCAGCGGAACGAGCCTTCCTGCATGTTGCCATCGCAGATCCCGATCCAGCGCACCAGCGCATGCAGCGCCTTGGCGTACGCCACTGCTTCCTCCGCGCTGCGCAGGTCGGGCTCGGACACGATCTCCAGCAGCGGCGTGCCGGCGCGGTTCAGATCGATTCCGCTCATGCCGTGGAAGTCTTCGTGCAGGGACTTGCCGGCATCTTCCTCGAGATGGGCGCGCGTGAGCCGTATCAGCTTTTCCTGCTCGTCGATCGTGATCCGGATGGCACCGCCGGTGACGATCGGCTGCTCGTACTGACTGATCTGATAGCCCTTGGGCAGGTCGGGATAGAAGTAATTCTTGCGGGCGAAGATCGAGCGCTGCCGGACCTGGCCGCCAACCGCGATGCCGAAGCGGATGGCGCGTTCCACCGCGCCGCGGTTGGCCACCGGCAGCACCCCGGGCAAGGCGATGTCGACCGCGCTCGCCTGGGTGTTGGGTGCTGCGCCGAACGCGGTCGAGGCCCCGGAAAAGATCTTGGACGCGGTCGACAGCTGCGCGTGCGTCTCCAGGCCGATGACCACTTCCCAGCTCATGATGGCTCCGCGTCCGGGGGCTGGCGCAGGTGCCAGTCGCTGTCCTTCTGGAAGCGATGCGCGAGGTTGAGCATGCGTGCTTCCGAGAAGTAGTTGCCGATCAGCTGCAGCCCGATCGGGCGCCCGCACTCGCCGAAGCCGCAGGGGATGGACAGTCCCGGCAGACCCGCCAGATTGACCGAGATGGTGTAGATGTCGGACAGATACATCTGCACCGGATCCTCGATCCTGGCGCCGATGTCGAAGGCCACGCTGGGCATGGTCGGTCCGGCAATGACGTCGCAATGCGCGAAGGCCGCGCGGAAATCCTCGGCGATCAGACGCCGGATCTTCTGTGCCTGCAGGTAGTAGGCGTCGTAGTAGCCGTGCGACAGCACGTAGGTGCCCACCAGGATACGGCGCTTGACCTCGGCGCCGAAGCCCTCTGCGCGCGTCTTCATGTACATGTCGCGCAGATCGCCATATTCGCCGGCGCGGTGGCCATAGCGCACGCCGTCGTAGCGCGCGAGATTGCTGGAGGCTTCCGCCGGGGCCAGCACGTAGTACGCTGGAATGGACAGGCGCGTGTTGGGCAGCGAGATCTCGACGATCTCGCATCCCAGCCGGCGCAGCGCCTCGACCGCAGCTTCGACAGCGCGCGCAACGTCGCTTGCCAGGCCTTCGCCGAAGTACTCCTTGGGCAGGCCGATGCGCAGCCCGCCGATCGGCTGCTCCAGGTCGCGTGTGTAGTCTTCCGGCGACCGCTCGAGCGAGGTCGAATCGCGCGCGTCGAAGCCGGTCATGGCATTGAGCAGCAGCGCCAGGTCGGCAGCGGACTTCGCCAGCGGTCCGCCCTGATCCAGGCTGGAGGCATAGGCGATCATGCCGTAGCGGGAAACCAGCCCGTAGGTCGGCTTGATCCCGCAGATGCCGCACAGCGCAGCCGGCTGCCGGATGGAGCCGCCGGTATCGGTACCGGTGGCCGCTGGTGCCAGGCGTGCGGCGACCGCGGCTGCAGACCCGCCGGAGCTGCCGCCCGAGACCGCGGCATGATCCCAGGGATTGCGCACCGGGCCGAAGAACGAGTTCTCGTTGGACGAGCCCATGGCAAACTCGTCCATGTTGGTCTTGCCCAGGATCACCGCACCGGCAGCATTCAGCCGTTCGATGACATGCGCGTCGTAAGGCGCGATGAAGTTGGACAGCATGCGCGAGCC
>JAHCKU010000264.1 GCA_026125625.1 Burkholderiales bacterium
TGCCGGAAAAATATTTTATGTCATTCAACTAGTTGTGCTAAGGGCGCTCGTTGCAAATCCTCAGCACTGCCTAGGACGAATCAGAGCTTAGTCTTGCAGAATCCGAGCAGTAGTCGATTATCATATTTTCTCCATGACAATCTCGAAAAGACTGGTCAACCAAAGACATACCGACCCTAGGGCTGGTTGACATTCGCACAGATATTCCTGAGTAGGGCTAGTCTTGCAGACTCGTGCGAGCCTTTCAATCGCCTCCACCGCGCTCGATTAAACTTCGGCGGTCCACTTCCTGGCACCGCCGCCATGCTCGCCGCCACCGCTGCGCACGCCGTTGTCTACTTGTTCTGTAAATGGGTGGACGCATGGGACGCCCCGCATGCGCTCGCGCTGGCTACATGGTTCGCTATCCTCGCTTGGGCGCTTTGGTAGCCGCCGGCAGTTCGATTTTAGAACTGTAAGTATTTGATTATGAAAGTGATATCAAGGTGACATCCTGAACGATTTCTCTTGCCGGCGGCATGGCGCTGATGGAATCATGCGGCCATCGGTTGGCGTGCGGTACGTTGACCACTGACAGGAGAAAACGATGGTTGCCCTGGAATACGTGTTGAAGGCGGTGCACATCGCAACGCACTGGACGTGCAGCGCGGTTGGCTTCGTGGCAGGGATGGTGATGGGCGGCCTGCGCGCCGGCTATCGCGACTACCAGTGCTGGCTGGATCAGGACTAGGCATCTGACAGCCATGGTCCTCGAAGTCCGCAACGTCTCGCCCCTATCCTCGCGGCGATCGGCCCCCGGAAGCGTCGCCAAGGAAGCGGCGCTTCTGATCCTCACACTGCGGCTGCTGATGGCAGGTGACACGAACGACGCTGCCAGGCTGCATCAGCGTATGCTCGCTGCACTCGATGCGTTGGAAGCCACGCTCGATGCAGGCGGGCACATGGCCAGATGGCGGGACGAGGACGGCCGATACACGCGCTTGGAGTGACTGTGCGACGCGAGCGCGGCAGGGTCAATCGATCCAGCCGCGGATGGGAACGGCGATCTAGAAGCTCAATTGATAGTTGGCCGAGTGCGAGTGATTTCGCGCTCGATTATCTCGTCAGCCTCTGCGTATGTACAGTGATGTGGGGCCAAGAACTTGTGGCCCCACGGTGTTTCCCACAGGTAATAGTCCTGTGTTTTCCCTTTCATGACGTCGCCGGTACGCGTGCAGTGATGCGACTCCAGCATCTGGAACCACTTCTCGGAATTGAAGTAGATCCCGGCAATCATCGCTAGGCCGCTTTACACATGACGAAGCGTTCCACAGAGGGGCGAGTGCGGTTGAATTCAGGGGCAGGACTGTCGGCCCACTCGCATTCAACCGCCATGCCCTTAACTTTTTGGTACAGAAATTTGATGCCCGCCATGACATCTTCCAATACTTCGGCGCGATTTGTTCCAACGATATGGAGGCCGGGAATCTCGTCGCTGAAAGCGTGGATCGACCCGTCTTTTTCAGAGATTTTCACCTCCGCAACTAGGACTTGCTTCTTCATTAGCTGATCTCCTTAAGGAGAATGTTTCACAACACCACAATCATGGTGCAACCGCAGTCTTAGATCGGTAAATAACCTAGAAAGTTTAATTACTTACACTTAGATTGGCGTTGCGGCCGGCAGCACATCTGGCTTGCCAGAGGGTAGAACTGTATCAAATGCGGACAAAATATCAATGCCTTGCGCATTTGGGCATACCCCTTTGGCGGCCTTGCCCTACTGCCAGGCAAATGTCGTCGTGATTCGCCGCCAGCCCTCGGCGGCGATGGCGTCGTGCATGTCTGCCACGTAGCCGGCCATGTCCGCGTCGTCAGTACACATAGACGAGAACCGGCGGGTGACCAGGCAACGCTTGCCGGTGTCGTTCCAGTGGCCTGGCGCAACGACCAGGATGCTCGCGAACGCCGGCATGCGCTTACCCTACGCGCATCAGATCGTAAACACGCTCGCCACCGGCAACGAGATCACCCGCTGCGCTGATGTAGCCGCCAGTCCGTGCGGACTTGGCGCGCGATCGTTCCAGCGACGCTTCATTCTGGTAGCCGAGCGCACGCATTTCGCCGCCGTGGCGAACGAGCAGCGCATCCAGTTCCATCTCAGTTTCCTGATTACTCAGGAAGTCGCCGAAGCTATCCATGGTCAATCCACTCGCGCCGATCTGCGTGTGCATGCGGCCGAGTTCGCGGCGCTGTTGCACCCGCAGGCGGGTTTCTTCCAAGGCCGAGGCCTGCCGCGAGGAAGTAGCATTCTGCTGTGCTACGGCCGCGTTATATTTCGCCGCGTTGCTCTGGCTCACGGCGCCAGTGATTGCGCCTATGACGGACATCGCGGTACTGACGGCTGCTATGGCTGCCATGATGATTCTCCTATGCTGCCTTGTGCCGAAGGTTCAAGCGGTGCGCTTGCTCGTAAAGCTGGGCGATGATCAACGCACTATCGCCAGCGCCGCTTGTCTCCAGGAACGATAGAAGCCCGCCACCCGTCTTTTTATCGACCTCGCGTGTAAGCTGCTGCGCGAGGGCCAGCTTGTCTTTATATTCGACGCCCCACAGCTTTTGCAGTTGCGCCTTCTGCTCGACTTGATACACGGCACGATCGGCAGGCGTCATGCGTTCCGTGCGACGCGACACTCGCGCAGCCTCGTCGGCAATGGCACTGCCGATCTGGGCGGGCAGCCGTGCAGCGAACAGCCATCCGCGCACCTGCGCGTCGGCTTCAACGATGTCGCCGGTAGTGGCGCGGTCGGTGGCGTCGAACATCTCGGGTAGTTTGAACTGCATCGGGTCTTCCGCGGGCTCGAAGCCATACCCGAGGCCCTGCAAGTGTTCGTCGACGGCGCTGGCTTCAGGCTTCTGCACTTCGATGCCCGCGTCTTTCAACATGGCGTCGGCTTCGGCCTGTGTCATAGACCCGGCTTCGACCATCCACTGCAGCATCTGCGCTTGCTGTTCGGGCGAGAATCCGCCACCGCCAGCAAAGCCGGGGCTGGATGCATCGTCAGCCGGCGAAGCGGACGCGCCGGATGCTGTGCCTGCAGCGCCTGGGGCGATCTGTCCAACGTCGCCACCGGGGGTGGCGCTTACTGTGTCTGTCATGTTCTGGTCTCCTCTATCGTGCTTCAGTCAAAGGGGTTGATCGCGCCGTCGTGCTCGACCGTCACGGGCTCGCGCTGATCGATCGGCATCGAGGGCATGGCATCGCCGCCAGCCTGCGCGGGTAGCGCGCGTGCGGGGGTGGCTTCGATTACTTCAGCGTCTATTACCCGCGACGATCGCCAAGCATCGGCGCGCTGCATGGCTGCCAGGATATCGATCCGGCCGGCGAACTCAACCTTGGCCTGGCTGCGGTCGACGATCAGCCCATGAAGTCTAGATTTCATTTCGATCGCGCGCACCATCGCGGTAGCGTTTTCGCTTTGGATCGCCAGCGCGATGGCGCCCTCGAGCTCAACCACGGCCTGCTGCACGCCATAGCCGGTGCGCTCGCGTATGTCTGCCCTCAGTCGATCGAGTTCCGCTTGGACTGACGTTCGATGTAGCAGCCGATTCGCCAGTGCGGCAGGGTCGTGTTCGTCGGGATAGGCCACGCGCACCGCGGCCACCCTCGATCCAGTTGTGAGGTAGTTCAAAATGAAGCTACGCTCAGCCTCGGACAATTCCCGCGGGCGCTTGGCGTCCGTTTTCGGCGCATCGCCACGTGCTTTGCGCGCTACGCTATCGTTCTCATTGCAGGTAACGCATGTGCCTGAATGCGTGTGGCGTGGCGCCTGGTGACCATGGATGCACAGGCGGCCGGTGTAATACATCGGTACCCCGACCTTGAGCGCTTCCTTGCGCGAGGACGGCAGATCGCCGTGCGCGTGTCGATCTACTGCCATCGCGACCACGCCGAAGTGAAGGTGACAGCGCATCTACCCCGGCCTTCGGCACGGCTGCCTTTGTGATCCAAGCCGAGGGATGGGCGCTGACGAGACGCAGCCGGGCCGACATGGATGTTCGGATATTCAGTGCTGCCGCGGCAGCAGTGCGGCCACGGCGAGCGCGATGCGCCTGTACCAGGGGACCGGTGCCCGAGGCGGCAGGATAGCCACGACTGCAGGCTGCTGCTGGGCGCGGGCTGGGCGTGGGGCGTTGGGCTTGCTGTGGCGGGCGTGTTGCGGTTTGCCGCGGGCGTTGCGGCGCTTGGGGAGCTGGGACATTTCCATTTCCTTCGATGGTTGATCGGGTCGCCAGGGCCGTGCCTGCGGCGCTTGGGGCGCGGCCGCTTGCGGACGGGGCTGGCTGCCTGTACATATGTGAAAAAATTGTCAGGCGTCGGACTGACGGTCGGTCTATTGGGAAATTTGCAAAAAATTTTTGCAATTGGAGTTTCAATGGTCCGGACGACGGGGGCCCCCGTCCTGTTGGCGAGCGGCGAAACCGCCGACCCCGGGGCCGGTATACCTCCCCCCTTGTCCGAACGCATCGATGCCGGGAGCCGCGGTGCCATGTTCAAAAACTCGCCGGGCTACTCAGCGCCAGCGTGCGCGGCAGAATGCCGCCAGCTACCGGCATGACGCAGATCTAGCCAGCACGCGCTGCCGTTGCCGGCCGTCTCGACATCTTCACGGCGCAGGCCGGCAGGCAAGCCCAGCGTGCCATCCGTGCGGCGCACGTTCGCCAGGCAGCCCAAGGGCTCCAGTGCAGATTGCAGCCTGTCAGCGGCGTCCTGAACGGTGGCGCGGTCAATTTGTCTCTGTTTTGAGCTGGTCGGACGGTCCCAATCCCGCCACGCTGCCACCAGCCATGAGGCGGCGATGGCCGCACGCTCCAGCGCCTTGGCGCGCTCAGCCGGGATCAGCAGGGCATCGTCAGGCAGCACGGGCAGTCTCCCCGCGCATCGCGCCATCGAGAGCGGCGGCGGCCCGCCGCTGGTCGAGCGCTGCGCGCAGGCCGCTGCCCATATCGGCGAACGTCGGCAGAGGGTATGCATCGCCCCATAGGGCATGGTCGATACAGCGCGACGGCAGCGCGGCCTTGAGCAGCGCGCGCTGAATGGCGGCGTCGATCATCTGGCGCCCGGGCACGGTGTCGTGATCGGGGGCAACGCGGGACAGATCGGCCACGAGGCT
>JAHCKU010000265.1 GCA_026125625.1 Burkholderiales bacterium
TTAGCACGTCCCATCTCATGCAGGACGCTTAGGAGTTGCCCCGTTCAGTTGGATCAAGGTGTGATCATTGGTTGTGGCGGGTCTTCTTGAAGACTCATATGCTCCAGGCGCCATTGCTTCAGCATCTCACGTTGAGCGACGGTAATGGCATTGTCCGAAATTGGATCGCAATACATGAGGCAGATGTTTTTCCATCCTGAGTCCTTGGGGTGAAATGCTGCCTCGAAAAGCTCTTCCAGTGCTTCAGCTGCCTCGCCTGCGACTTGTGCAGCAGCCGGCTCGTCTCGAAGGCTGTCATAGAGCACGACAATCCCAAGCTGATAGACGTCATCCGGTCCATCGCGCTCAACGTCTTTACCTTCATCAAGATCGAAAAGCAGAGCGCGTATGTGATCGCCACTGTCTGCCAGGACGCTCTCTATGCGTTTAAGAAATGTTCGTTTTCCTGGTAGGTTGGCGTTACGCAGGCGATCCTCAAAAGCTTCTGGAAACGCGGCGCGGTGATAACGAGACGCGAGCCACCGCTGAAGTATCCCGATACCCTGGCCATCGAGCCATATGTCATGGCGGGGTTGAGTGGAAAATAGTTCATGCTTTGCTACTGGCCGCTTACTCGTTGCCAATAGTTCGATTGCTACGGGTCCGGCCTCTGACTGATATTCGATGTGCAGGCGCCTGGCAGTTTTGCCAAATGAATCTCCGCCAAGCTTGTCAATGCGTTTGCCGACCACGACCTCAACGCATGGTTCTTTGTCCTGCGATGCTGATAGGTCGCAGTCGTGGGACGCGACCACGGCGAAGTGCTGATCATCACATTCGGGCGCCAGCAGATTGAGCGCCTTCGCTGCTTCAAGAGTTACGACATTGCCTTGGCGCCATGAAAACTGCCGATCGTTGTCTGCCATGCACTGGCCCCTCACGCATCTTCATCAAGGTGAGGAGTACCAAATTCTGTGGAAGTACCGGGAGTCGCAGGTCTTCCCGCTAGTCGTGCAGAGAGGCGCTGGCGTTGCTGGGATTCCCTGACCAGAGTGGTAGTGAGCGCTTTTGCCAACTCCACGACATTTCCGTTTTCTCTGGTGGCGTCCAAAATGGACTGGCCACCAGCAATCTTTCTGCGGAAAACTTGAGGGGATGCATCGATTCCAGCTTCAAGCAATACGTCAGTCGCTCGTGCCAGATCTGAGAGACGTTGTGCGTTCCGCGGCGAAAGAGTGCCTCCCTTAATCCACTCATGTACCGCTTGTCGCGATACACCAAATACCCTGGAAAGCTCGGAAACTGAGATCTTCGTGACTGCACGAATGTGTGCGATGTCTCGAGCAGATTCACTGATGGTGCCTTCCGATTTCTCGCTCTGTCCGCTGATCTCGATCTGATTGATGTCCCAATTTGCAGTGGCCGCGCTAGCGTGCAAATAGTTCGGCGACAGCAACCCAAACGTACCAGCTACGCAATAGGTCAAGATGCGCCCACGAAGATTATTCTGCCGCGCCATGTCCACAAGAAGATCATCTTCTTTCGTAAATGCGGCCGTTCGGCCTATGGGTCTTGCCGGACCATTGGTCTGATAGGCTGCGTACATGGTTATCTCCTTTGCGTTTTTAGCTATTCCACGCTGAGACCGCAATCGGCGTAACAGTTGCGTCAAACGCAATCCCGACACCATCACGCAACACTTGCAGCTGAGATTTTATGAGTTCCAGATTGAAAGGGTGCCGACCTTCGATTGATGCGTCCGTATCCACTATGGCATGAACGCCATTGATCTCGCGGAATCGATCGGCAACCTTCATTCCAATGGGTTGAAGATCCATTGGGAATCCAAGCGGCCCAGATTGGATGATCGTTCGTGCGAGAACGGCGCACTTGGCTGTTTGGATATGTGTTTCGGCAAACGAGTGAGAGACCGTGACTTCTTCCGGCAAACGGCTGCTCAGCCCGAGCACGCCAGGCGCCAAGTAGTCAGAGAGTCCTGTCTCACCGCTAGGAGGAACGACTGCGTCGAGGTACCGTAGCCCAATCCGCTCGGAGTGGGCCAACGTGACGCATTCGTGAACGATGGCCAACCCCCGCATGAATTCGTCAGCAAGGGCTTCAAACGTTTCATACTCTGTCGTGTGAAACGATAGGGCGTTCTGCTCGACGATGAATCCCCTAGTGCTGTCAGTACTAAAAAACATCAGCCGCTCGACTTGTTCAACGACTGGGGGCGTCGGCTGTGGGGCGTCTCCCAGTTGGGGCGCAAGCGTAAATGCCATAGCGATCCCCTTCTTAAAGTCGGGGTAGCCGGCTTTCCGCATGCGATCCTGAATGTCGGGTGCGTAGGAGCCGAGCCGAAGGACGGGGTTGTGCCGGACTTGGGCAATGGTGAAGTACACCGGTGCGTTCTTCATTTTTTGGCCCATGGCACTCTCCAGTTGACGGCGGGGTTGACACTTTACAGTATGGTTGACACCTTGTGAAGCGATAGGTTCACAAGGAAAGACATTGTTGTAAGCGCTGATGCAGATGGGCCGTCTGCGCGAACTTGTTTCCTCCGCCACCTGATGCGGCAATCCAACCGCTTGATTCGTCCGCGCGTAACTCCTTGATCTGTATGGGCGTGACGGGTGGTCTTTGCGGACTTTGGGCCAGTTTCAGGGAGCGAGGTCGGAGCGAGGAATGGCCAGGAGAGAGTGGAATGTGGCCCGGAACGGGCTGAGAGGCTGACCGGCGTAGTCCGCCGGCTTCCTCGGGAACCCCCAAGAACACGCGGGAACCGGCGCGATCAGGCAAGAAAAAACCTCAACCGAGAACGGTTGGGGTCTCAATATTGGTGGAGGCGGGGGGAATCGAACCCCCGTCCGCAAGTCCTAGACTCCAGGATCTACGTACGTAGCTCTCTCATTGGTTCTCGCCTCACGCTACCCGAGGAGCAGGGAAGACGCTCGGCCAGCAGACGGTGTCTCTTAGCAAGTCCACCCCGTCGCACGGTGGACCGCGATCCTGTGAGCGCGTCCCCTGGTTCACCGGCACAGGCACCGAGTGGTCAGGGGTTAGGCGGGATTAAGCCGCCAGAGCGTAGTTGTCGTCGTTGGCAACTAAGTTTTTGCACAGTGTTTAACGAGGGCCATGCGCCTCGGTACGCCCCTGAAGGTTCGCAACCCACGTCGAAACCGGTCGCCCCCATACAGGTACCCGTTCAGTATAGCCGATCGGGCCCGTTTCAAGGCCCGGGCGTGCGCCGCCCCGGATCGAGCGAGGCGATGAGACGATAAACCGCGTCGAGCAGTGGCAGGTCGATGCCGAGCGCCGCCGCCCTCGCAACCGCATAGCCGAGTGTTTCGTGCACTTCGAGTGGGCGACCGTTGTCGATGTCCTGCAGCGACGACATGCGGTGATCGGGCGCCGTGGCGTGATACCGCATGCCCACGGCTTGGACCTTCGCGACCGCATCGCCCTCGGTGCCGCGCGCCATGCTCGCGACCGGCAGCACCGATTCATCCGTGATGTCGACGCCAAGGGCTTGCGCGAGGCGGGCCGTCTCGCGTACGAGCCGCACGATGACGAGCGCAGAGTCCGGATCGGAGAGAAATTGCCAGGTGGGCAGCCGCGTCGTGACGGATACGGCCATGAGTCCGGTCCACGCGCAGAACTTGGACCACTCGCGCGACAGCATTTGCGCCGATTCCACGCAGCGCACGCCCGCGGCGTCGATTTCGCGCGCGATGCGTTGCGTGCGTTCGCTGGTGCCGGACGGCAATTCGCCGATGACGACATTCACATTGCGGGTAAAGAGCACTTCGCCACTCGCGAGCAGTTCGGCGCTCGTGTCGGCGAGCGCGCCGAGCACGTGCTGCGGACCGAAGGCCTGCGCGAGCAGGTCGTTCTTGCCGGGGCCGTTCTGGATCGAGAGCACGGAATCGAAATTGGCGTGGCGCAGGGCGGCGAGGGCGGCGGCCGTGCCCGGCGTCTTGGTCGCGACGATCAGGACCCGCGCTGATCCGAGCGCCGTCGGGTTGCGCACGACGGGCAGCTGCACCGAGAATTCAGCGAGCCCGCGGAGGATGACGCCATCGCGTTCGATCTGCGCCGCCCGGTTGCCGCGCGCGAGCAACGCGACGGTGTGGCCGGCGCGCGCCAGATGTGCTGCGAGCACCGAGCCGATCGCACCGGCGCCGAGGATGGCGTAGTCGGCGTGGTCCACGATCAGCCCCGCTTCATGAGGCGCGCCTTGTCGCGCTTCCAGTCGCGGTCCTTTTCGGTGGCGCGCTTGTCGTGCTGCTTCTTGCCCTTGGCGAGGCCGATCGCGAGTTTCGCGCGGCCACGCTGCCAGTGCAGGTCGAGGGGCACGATCGTGTAGCCACGCCGTTCGACGGCGCCGATCAGGTGGTCGATCTCGCTGCGCGCGAGCAGGAGCTTGCGCGTGCGGGTCGGGTCGGCGTGCACATGGGTCGAGGTGGTGTTGAGCGGCGTCACGTGCGCGCCGATCAGGAAGGCCTCGCCATTGCGCAGATACACATAGGCCTCGGTGAGGTTGGCGCGTCCGGCGCGCATCGCCTTCACTTCCCAGCCTTCGAGCGCAAGCCCCGCTTCATAGCGGTCTTCGATGAAATAGTCGAAGCGCGCCTTGCGGTTTTCCGCAATCGGCTTGTCCGGTTTTTTTTCCTTTGCCACGCCGTATTGTAGACAATTGCACCATGAGGGAATTGACACGCTCGGCGCTCATCGGCAAGCCGCCTGACCTCATCTATGCCCTGATCAACGACATCGAGGCATACCCGCAGTTCGTGCCGTGGTGCACGCGCGCGGTGATCGAGTCGCGCAGCGAGCGCGAGATCGTCGCCACGCTGGGTGTGCGCCGTGGCCCGCTGCACACCGAGTTCACGACGCGCAACACGCTCGACCCGGGACGCAGTGTCGTGATGGAGCACCTGCGCGGGCCCTTCAAGGCACTGCATGGCATCTGGACCCTCACGCCCATAGGGGATGCCGGCACGCGCATTGAACTCACTTTGCGCTTTGCGTTCGCGAACCGGCTGACGGCGGCCGTGTTCGAGCCGATGTTCGAGGAGACGGCGGGTTCGCTGGTCGATGCGTTCGTCGCGCGGGCCCGCACGGTGGCGGTGTGAACGAAAATGGCGTGAAGCGCTGCACGGTCGCC
>JAHCKU010000266.1 GCA_026125625.1 Burkholderiales bacterium
GCCTGATCGATGTCCGTGCCGCCGGTTCCCCAGTCATTCACGGCGAACGATTCGCCCGTCGAGTCGGTGCGATTCGGGCGCCGGGTGAGGCGTTACGAGCTCGTCGGCGACGATGCCGGACCGCTCGTGGCGGCACTGCGGGTCGAGCGGCCCGATCTTGCCATCGTCCGGATACCGACCAGCCGGGTCGCGCTGATCGCGGAACTCTGCACGCTCGGCGGGCAGTTCGTGCTCGGCGACTGCCGGGTGATCTACACGCGCGACAATGCCGGGGCGGGTCGGCCGCAGGGACCGCGAAACAGCGCGTTTCGGCTGCGGGAGGCCAGCGCTGCGGATGGGCCGCTGCTCGATTCGCTCGTCGAACAGATCTTCACGGGCTATCACACGCACTACGTGTCAAACCCCCGGCTCGGGGCCTTTGCACTGGTGGATGGCTACAAGGAATGGACCCGCGCGCACATCGGCGGCAGCGACAAGCATTGCCTGGTCGCGGAGCTCGACGGAGAGGCTTGCGCATTCACCACCACCCACGTGACGACCGCGGCGGGCGAGGTGGTACTGAACGGCGTGCTGCCTAGATTCCGTGGCCGGGGCGTGTACCGTGACTTGCTGCGCGCCACCGTCGCCGCCTTCATCGAGGCGGGCGCGCGGTCCACCGTCATCGCCACGCAGATCGACAATCGCGCGGTCCAGGGGGTGTGGGTGACCGAGGGCTTCGCGCTGGCGCGATCCGAGTACACGATTCATATCAATTTCGACGGCTGAGGACGTTTCATGGCATTCGTGGTGGGGGTTTACGCGCGGACGCAGGCCGCATCGCTGCGCCAGGAAGAATGGGCTGCGCTGCGCAGGTCGCTGCAGATCGGCCCGATGGATGAGTCCGGGTTCGCCGGCACGGCGCGCCTGCAGCTGGCATGGATCAGCCTCGATGGCTCCGTCGGAACCGCCGAGCAGCAGCCCGACGGTACGTGCTCCCTGCTCTGGGGAAACGTCTATCGAGAGGGGCATGATGGGCGGGCGAATCGGCAGCTGCTGCGGGACGAGGCTGGCCGGGATGAGCCACGGCTGGCGGACACCAGCGGCGCGTTCGGGTTCGCCTGCCACGATGCCGCAAGCGATTCGCTCTGCCTGCTGACCGACAAGCTCGGCATCCGGCCGCTGTTCGTCTACTGCGCGTCGGACCGGGTCTGGTTCTCGAGCTCGCTGCGCGTGATGGAGCGCCTGCCGGCCGTGCGCAAGGTCATGGACCTTCGTGCCATGACGGAAACGGCATTCTTCGGCTGGCCGCTGGGCGACCGCACCGCCTACGTGGATATCCGGGTCTTGCGACCCGGTGAGCGCCTGCGGATCGACGCCTCCCGCGTGCACGCCGACTACTACTGGCGCTGGAATACGCTGCCCGCCTGGCAGGGCAGTCGAGAAGAATGTGTCACCGATCTCGCGACGCGCTTTCGGACGGCGATTCGCCGGCGGCGCCGTGCCGACAAGCGGGTATTCAGCCTGCTGAGCGGCGGCCTCGATTCGCGCATGATTGCAACCGCCCTGCGGGAGCAGGGAACCGAAGTCGTCGCGTGCAATTTTTCCCCCATCGGCACGCAGGACCAGGTGTACAGCCGCGAGGCCGCAAAGGCGCTGGGATGCCACTATGCCTCGCTGCCCCTCGAAGCGGGCCACTCGCCGAACCTGTACATGCAGCTGAGCACGGCCTGGCGCGCCGGCGAAATCGATGGCGGCGGTCCGGTCGATCGACCGCACTGGGTGTTCGCGGGCATCGGTGGCAGCACCGGCTTCGGGGCGGTCTTCTGGGACGAGGAGCTCATCAATTTCTTCCGGTCCGGGCGAACGCGGGAAGGCGTGGAGTTCTTCTTCGCGCGCATGGGCTGGAGACTGATCGAACGGCTATACCCGCGAGGTGACCTGGCGCGGATGCGCGAGGCGCTCGTCGAAGGCGTGCTCGAACAGCTGCGGGAGTTTCCTTGCGAGGACCCGGCACGCGGCTTTCATCTCTTCGAGATGATGAACGACCAGCGGCGACATCTGCACGCCCACTGGGACAACGCGTCGATGCACGGCATGCAGTTCTATGTGCCGTTCTTCGATTCGCAGTTCCTCGAACGCATGCTCTCGATTCCGCTCGACTGGACCCTCCGCCACGACCTCTACTACCAGTGGATGGAAGAGTTCGACCCGGCCGCCCGCAGCGTGCCGTGGCAGGTGTATCCGGGGCACAAGCCCTGTCCGGTGATCCCGAGCCAACCAGTGCCGACGCAGTGGGAGGCGGGTGGCCGCTATGTGCTGGCGGACCGCGCCGCCTGGGATGCGCCGTTGAGCAGCATGCTGGCGTTGAGGCCATTTCCCCGGATCCTCAATCGCAACTACCTGCGGTATGTGCGCCTGATGCGGACATTCGGCGGTGATTACGGCTACGCCGTCGAGGCGGCGGGCAAGATGTGCGACGTCTGGCAACGCAGCGAGGGCCGGATGGAATGGCGTTGAAGGAGTACGGGGAGGCGATCGGAAGCTAGGGGCGGGAAGGCATGGCATTCGTAGTGGGTGTGTTCGCGAGGTCCAGGGAGGACCCGCTTCGGCAGGAGGAACTGGCGGCCGTTCGCAGGGCGCTGCGGGCTGGCGCCAGCGATCGCGCGGCGTTTGTCGCCACCCCACGCCTGCACCTCGCGTGGATCGCGCTCGACGGGTCCGTGGGCTTGCCCGAAAGCCGGGCGGACGGGTCGCTCGATCTGCATTGGGGCGCCTTGTTCCGGGATGGCCACGATGAAGCCTCGGGCCGCAGGTTGCTGCAGGAGCAAGCCGGCCGCGATGCCCCGGGGCTCGCCCAGATCGGTGGTGAATTTGGCTTCGTATCTTACGATGCCCAGGCAGATTCACTGGTCCTGCTCACCGACAAGTGCGGCATCCGTTCCGTGTATGTCCACTGCACCACCGATCGCGTCTGGTTCTCGAGTTCATTGCGGGTGATGGAGCGGCTGGCCGCGGTGCGCAAGGTCATGGATCTGCGCGCGGTGGCCGAGATGACGGTGTTCGGCTCGCCGTTGGGCGATCGCACGCCCTACCTGGACGTCCGCGTGCTGCGGCCCGGTGAGCGCCTGCGGGTGGACGCCACGGACACCCGGTCGGACTTCTACTGGCGCTGGAACACATTGCCGGCGTGGCGAGGCGGCCGTGCGGCCTACCTGGGCGAGCTCGCCGTGAGATTCCGGGCCGCCATCAGGCGGCGCAGCGGCACCGATGCACGCGTGTTCTGCCTGCTGAGCGGCGGCCTCGATTCGCGGGTGATTGCCACCGCCTTGCGCGAACAGGGGACAGAAGTGGTTACCTGCAACATCGCGCCGAGCGGTACCCAGGACCAGGTCTTCAGCGCCGGGGTGGCACGGGCACTGGGGTGCCGGCATGCCTGGGTACCGCTGACTCCCCACCACCGGCCGAACCTCTACAGGCAGTTCAGCGAGGCGTGGCGCGGGGGCGCCATAGACAGCGGCGGCCAGGTGGACCGCCCTCACTGGGTCTTCTCGGGCCTGGGGGGCGACACGGCGTGTTCGGGCATGTTGTATGACGAGGAGCTGCTGGGCCACTTCCGTTCAGGGCGCGACCGGGAGGGAATGGATCTGTTCTTTCGGCGCAGGGGTTATCGGCTCATCGAACGGTTGTATCGGCGCGAGGATGCGGCGCGCATCCGCGAGGCTCTCGTCGAAGGCGCACTGGCGGAGCTGCATGCGTTTCCATGTGACGATCCCGCGCGCAGCCTGAACCTGTTCGAGATGATGAATGACCAGCGTCGCCACCTGTTCCCCCATTGGGACAACGCCGCGCAGCACGGATTGCAGTTCCACCTGCCGTTCTTCGATTCGCAGTTCCTTGAATTCATGTTGTCGGTGCCGGTCGACTGGACGCTGTACCATGACCTGTACCATGACTGGCTGGAGCAGTTCGACCCGGCCATCCGCAGCGTGCCATGGCAGACCTATCCCGGCCAGAAGCCCTGTCCCGTACCGGTCACCCAGTCATTTCCGACGCAATGGGAAACCTCAGGTCATTACCACTTGACCGACCGGGAATCCTGGACCACTCCGCTGGCCGAAGTCCTGGCCACCCGGCCACTTCCGCCATTCCTGAACCGCGGCTACCTGCGCTACGTGCAGCTGCTCCGCTCCCTGGGCGGCGATCATGGGTATGCCGTTGCAGCCGCGCAGACAATGCGCAATATCTGGGTACGAAGCGAGGGTCGGTACGAGTGGCGCTGAGGGTGGCGCGGGTGCGCTCAGCCGCGGCACTCGCAGATGGCGTGTGTGTAGGGGATGCGCAGCAGGTCGTTGCGCAGGCTCGCCCTGGTGTCCGGAAAGACCTCGAGTGCGAGCTGGCGATAGGCGTCGAGAGTGCGCACATTCTGTCCACGATCGTGAGCAACGATCCACCGCGCAATCGCCGATTGACTGTGATCGAAGCACGGATCGAGAGTGACCAGGCGCCCATGGCGGGCCAGCGCGGCCCGGCATAGCCGCAGCAATTGCCTCACCTCGTCATCGTCGAGGTGGTGCAGCAGGCCCACGGCCAGCACGAGATCGAAGGGGCGCTCGTCAGCGAGGGAAGCCTCGGTGAGCAGCGCTGCAACGAAGCGTCCGCGGCCCCCGTATCGCGTCCTGGCCGCGTCAATATAGCGCGCGCTGATGTCATATCCGCAGTAGTCCACGTCGGGAAGGTGGGCCAGGATGGCAGCGGTGCCGCAGCCGACGTCAAGCACTCGCTCGCCGCCTGCGGGCCTGGCGAACTCGCGCACCAGTACTGATCGGCAGCGCGCTGCGCCGACCAGGTTCTCGAAAAGGTCGTAGACGGCGGGGGCGGACAGCACCGCTCGCAATCCCGAGGTGATCTGGGCCATGGCAGTCCTCTTGCCCTGGCGGGCGCCGTCAGCCCGGGTGAAACACCCAGGCGCGAAACATCAGGAAAAAGTATACGACGAGCCCGCCCATGATCGTGATCTGCACGAGTTGATGGGGAAATCCCAGCCGGTCGGTGAACAAGGCGAGACCGGCGAGGTTCAGTACGTAGCCAGAGGCATAGAGCAGCAGGAATCGCCGCAGGGTCTTCAGGTAGGGCAGCCCGCTTTCAAAGGTCCAGCGGCGGTTCA
>JAHCKU010000267.1 GCA_026125625.1 Burkholderiales bacterium
CCCGCTCCTCACCGACTGCTGCGCCGGCGGCTACTGCTCGGGCTGGCCGCCATGCCCGTGCTCGGCTGCGCGTCGCTCGCACGCGCCGCCGCCCCGCCGCGCACCCTCACCTTCTGGCACACGCATACCGATGAAAGGCTGTCGGTCACCTATTCGGAAGGTGGTACCTACCTGCCCGATGCGCTGCGTGTCGTGCAAAAATTCCTGCGCGATTTCCGCAGTGGCGAGAGCCACCCCATCGACGCGCAGCTTCTGGACGTGCTGCACGATCTGCAAACCGCCCTGGGGGGCGGAACCTTCGAAATCATTTCCGGCTACCGCTCTCCGATCACCAACGCCGCATTGGCCGACAAGAGCAAAGGAGTCGCCCGCAACAGCCTGCACATGCAGGGCAAAGCCATCGACGTACGTTTGACCGGGCGGGACACGGCACGGCTGCGCGATGCGGCGGTCGCGCTGGCACGTGGCGGAGTGGGCTACTATCCGGCGTCGGACTTCGTACACCTCGATACCGGCCGCGTGCGCCGCTGGGGACCGCAGAAGGGCTAAAGAGTATTCACACCGGGGAGCTTCCCGGCATCGGGTAAGCGCGCGGTGAGCGCGCCATTGGCGCGCACTCACCGCGGAGATGAAAGCCTCTCCGCCAGGAGGCGGAGGCTGTCTAAACGATCAGGCGGTAGCCACCGACCTCGATCGCAAAATCAGGTAGATGCTGTCTTTCAGGCGCAAGCGCTGTTTCTTCATCGCTTCGAACTCGAAGTCCTGGAACGGCTTGTCGTTCTCTTCGATGTCCACGATCTGACTGTTCACACGCTCGTACTCCTCGACCAGCATGGCCAAACGGTCGTCCTCTTGTTTGAGATTGTGAATCAAAGGGCTGAATTCTGGAAACTCGTGATCGAGATCGTGAGGCAGGATATGCATCGGAAACGCCCTCCTCGGGAGTGCGCGGCGAATGCCGCATGGAAAGCATACGCCTGGACGTGGCCCGCGTTCAACTGCTTTCTGGGGCCGCGGGAAGGAGGCATCCGCAGCAACTTTTTTACACAATCGTGCCAGCGAGGAAACGCCAGCGCCTATTGCCCGGCGCCCCAGGTCGTCAGCTCGCTGGTGCGATCCTCGTATGCCCGCAGCAGGCACGGTACGTCCATGCAGGCATCGCGCACCTCCTCGCGCCAGCGTGCCTGATCCGCGATAAGCGCTTCGGGATCATCGGCACGACGAAAGGCATCGCGAAATGCCAGTGCCATGAAGTTGTCCGCCCGCGCCAGCCTGTCGTTCGAGCACATCAGCATGTCGATATTGGACTTCTTCGCCCTGCCGCAGTCGGTTGCCGCAAACGCCGTCCACGGACCCGATGCCAGGGTGGCGAGCAGAACGAGCACCGCCCATCGACCCGCTACGCTGCAGTTGCGACTCATCCAGGCGCCCCCTGCAATGTCGGGCAGTCCCGGGCAGCCGTGCGCATCAGGCCAGCGCAAAAGGCCGCAACCGCCCGTCGATCAGCTTCGGCACCACATCCATCACACTCTCGCGGGCGGCGAAGCGCACCTCTTCGGCCAGTCCGCGCGTCTGCATCAACTGCCCCACCCGGCAACGCAGCAACAGCGAATCGGCTGCTTCGCTCTTGTACAACGCACGCGCCGCCCATGCCGCATCGGACAGATCGTGCGCGCCGAGCTGGCGCGCAATGAGATCGACGAAGCAGCCGGCGCCATACATGTCTTCCAGATTGGGATTGCCCATCGAGCCGGAGCACACCACCAGGATGGTGCTGTCGGCGTGATGATGCGCGATGTGATCCACTACGGCACCGGCATTGAGCAGCGCTCCGGCATAGACGTGTGCCGCGCCCGCAGCCTCGTTCAATGCCACCGTGCCGTTGGTGGTGGCATAGACGACGCTGCGCCCGCGCAGATCGTGGGCCATCAAAGCCATGGGCGTGGGCGGAGCGAACCCGGCGATGGTATCGGCGAACAGTTCGCCTGCCAGCACGAACGAATCGTTCCCCAGCTCACGCGCCCTGTCGCGAGCATGCTCCTCGTTCAAGGCCGGGATGATCTCCGTGGCGCCGTCGGCCAGCGCGGCGATCATGGTCGAGGTGGCGAACAGAATGTCCAGCACGATGACTGTCTTGCCCTCGAGCCTGACCATGTCCAGATCCTGGCGCCGGAACAGCACGTGCACCTTGTGATTCAGCCGTACCAGCATCGTCAGGCCGCTCCCGCTGCGTGTCGCCGCTTGAACATGCCGTAGCCTTCCATCGTCATCACCAGCTCATCCTTCTGGTTGGACACCTCCCAGCGCATCTTCACCATCCCCATCTCCGGCCGGCTTTGCGAAGCACGCGTTTCCAGCACCACGCGACGACCCTTGAGCGTGTCGCCCGGCCGCACCGGCTTGAGCCAGCGCAGATTGTCGATGCCGGGCGAACCAAGGCTGGCAGAACGGCCGAGATAGGAATCGACCATCATGCGCATCACCATTGCCGCGGTATGCCAGCCGCTGGCGATCAATCCGCCGTACATGGACTGCGCCGCGGCGGCCTCGTCGACATGGAACGGCTGGGGATCGTAGGCGGTGGCAAAGGCGATCACCTCGTCCCTGTCCACCGTGCGCTCCCCCAGGGAGGCGATGTCACCGACTTTGAAATCTTCCCAGTAGTACATGATTCTCGCTTCCTGCGTCACTTCTTGCCGTCATAACGGTACCAGCCGCGGCCCGCGCGTTTGCCGTTGTAGCCTGCCTGCACCATCTGCCTGAGCAGGGGACGCGGATGAAAACGCTCGCCATAGGCGTCGCGCAGGATGTTCTGCACCTGCAACGACAGACTGTTCTGTGTGGCATCCATCAGCTCGAACGGACCGATCGGATGGCCCAGGCCGAGCTTGCATGCCACATCGATGTCCTCGGGCGTAGCCACCCCTTCCTCCACCAGGCGCACGGCCTCGATCATGAACGCGTGCAGCACGCGATTGACGGCAAAGCCCACCACATCCTTGACCTTGATCGGCGTCTTGCCGGCTTCACGGCACGCCAGCATCGTGCTCTCGACCGTCTCGTCGCTGGTGTCCAGTCCCGGGATCACTTCCACCAGCTTCATGCGCGACACCGGCGAGAAGAAGTGCGTTCCGAGAAAGCGCGGCCGGCGTGCGGGAGCCAGATATGACGCCAGTCCGGATATCGAGATGCTCGAAGTGTTGCTGGCGATGATGCACTGCGCGGCGCAGATGGCGTCGAGCTTGCGATACGTCTCGGCCTTGATCTGCTCGTCCTCGAACACCGCCTCGATCACCAGCTGCCGATCGGCATAGCGTCCCAGATCGGTGGTGGTCGTGATCCGGGCAAGCGCCGCTTCCTTCTGCTCCGGAGCGTAGAAACCGCGCTGTGCGCCGCGGTCCAGCACCCTTCCCAGGTTGTCCAGCGCACGCCCCAGATTTTCCGCGCTGACGTCGCTGAGCAGCACGTCCTTGCCGGCGAGCGCGAAGATCAGCGCGATCTCCGATCCCATCAGGCCGGCTCCCACCACACCTACTCGTTCGATTGTCACTTGCATGCTCCCGGATAAACGGTGTTTCGATTCATGTCATGTCGATTGCCCGACTTGCAGGCTGCACATCCGCGTCCGACGAGACGGCGGTCGTTCAGCAATCGCCCTGCCCGCCCGCCTGGCGAATCACCTCGGCGGCATCGGTGAAATCGCGATCTCTGGCGTAGCACAGCGGCGAGCTGCCGTCGGGCATGAGTGTATTCGGATCCGCGCCCGCCTCCAGCAGCACACGCAGCACCAGCGGATCGCCCTTGCGCATTGCCTCTGTCAGCGGCGTGGCACCGCCGGCCGAGACGTCGACCGACGCACCCTGGCTGAGCAGCAGCTCGACCATCGCCGGAGGACCGTTGAGCGCTGCCAGCATGAGCGGGGTGAGCCCACTGGGATCGACGTAGTCCACGCGTGCACCTTTGGCGATCAGCGCGCGCGCCACCTCGACGTAGCCGAACGTGGCTGCATGGAACAGGGGCGGGCGGCCTTCGTAGCGCGGAACCTTGTCGGCGTTGGGATCGGCAGCAGCAGCGAGCAGCGCCTGGACCTCGTCGACATCATTGCCGCGCACCGCCAGGATCAGCGCTTCATCCGGTGATTTCTTTCCGCAGGCAGCACATGCACAGGCCACCAGCAACATCGCCAGCAGGCGGGTGGTCACACCAGCTGCTTCCACTTCCTTACCGGCTTGATCAACGGCGCCTCGACGGCCTGCGACTCGGCCACGCAGAACCGGTCGAGCTGCTGATCGCCATCTCCGAACAGCGTTTCGATCGCCGCCAGCCGCTTCACGTAGTGGCCCACGGACAGCTCGTCGGTCATACCCATGCCGCCGTGCAGCTGTATCGCCTGCTGGCCGATGAAGCGGCCGGCGCGACCGATGAATTCCTTGGCTGCAGACACGCTGCGCCGCCGCTCCCCGATGTCCGGCGAATCGACCTTGACCGCCGCCAGCATCGCCATCGAGCGTGACTGCTCGTACTGGATCAGCATGTCCACCAGGCGATGCTGCAACACCTGGAACTTGCCGATCGGCACACCGAACTGCTGCCGGGTCTTCAGATATTCCAGCGTGGCATCCTTGAGCGCACCCATGCAGCCGACCGCCTCCGCACACACGGCGGCGATGGCGCGATCGGGGACCGCTTCCAGCAGGGCATGGCCATGGTCGAGCACGCCGATGCTCGACTCCGGGCTGATGGTCACGTTGTCGAAGGTCACCTCGGCCGCGCGCATGCCATCGTAGGTCGGATACTCGCGCCCCATCACCCCCTGCTCCGCGGGATTGACGAAGAACAGCGAGATGCCCTCGACGCTGTCCGCATCACCGCTGGTGCGGGCGGAGACGATCAGCAGATCGGCCAGGCCGGCGTGCATCAACACCGATTTGGCGCCGTTGAGCACCCACATGCCGCCTTCCTGGCGCGCAGTGGTCGCCACCCGGTTCAGCTCATGGCGCGTCCCCGGCTCGCCATGGCCGAAGGCGAACTTCATGGAGCCATCGGCGATGCGCGGCAGCAGGATGCTGCGCTGCGCGTGGCTGCCACCCAGCGTGATGGCACCGCCAGCCAGAACCACGGTCG
>JAHCKU010000268.1 GCA_026125625.1 Burkholderiales bacterium
GCTTGCCCAGGTCCAGATCGCCCTTGGTCACCGACTGGAACGGCTTACCCTCGAACTCGGTCAGGCCGCTCATCATCCACTCGTCCACGCGCTCATGCAGCAGCAGGACTTCCACGCCCTTCTTGCGAAAAATCTCCAGGTGCGGACTGTTCTTGGCCGCCGCGAAGCTGTCGGCGGTGATGAAGTAGATCTTGTCCTGACCCTCCTTCATGCGCGCCACATAATCGGCCAGCGCGACGTTCTGCTCCTCGGCATCGGAATGCGTCGAGGTGAAACGCAGCAGCTTGGCGATGCGCTCGCGGTTGGTGAAATCCTCACCCGGCCCTTCCTTGAGCACGCGCCCGAACTCTTTCCAGATGCTGGCGTACTTGTCCTTGTCGCTCTCGGCGATTTCCTCCAGCAGGCCGAGAACCTTCTTGCTGCAGCCGGCCTTGATGCTCTCGACGATCCTGGATTCCTGCAGGATCTCGCGCGAGACGTTAAGGGGCAGGTCGTTGGAATCGATCACCCCGCGCACGAAACGCAGATAGGCCGGCATCAGATGCTCGGCATCGTCCATGATGAACACGCGACGCACGTACAGCTTCACACCGTGGCGATGATCGCGATCCCACAGATCGAACGGCGCATGCGCGGGGATGTACAGCAGCTGCGTGTATTCCTGGCGGCCCTCGACCTTGGAATGCACCCATGCCAGCGGGGCTTCGTAGTCGTGCGCCACGTGCTTGTAGAACTCGGCGTACTGCTCGTCGCTGATCTCTGACTTGGGCCGCGTCCACAGCGCAGAGGCCTGGTTGATCTGCTCGTCCTCGTCCTTGACCACGTACTCGGACTTGTCCTTGTCCCACTCCTCCTTCTTCATCAGGATGGGCAGGGTGATATGGTCGGAATACTTGCGCACGATCTCGCGCAGCCGGAAGCTCGACAGCAGGTCGTCCTCGCCTTCACGCAGATGCAGAATCACCTCGGTTCCGCGCGCAGGCTTATCGATCGACTCGATGCTGTACTCGCCCTGGCCGTCGCTTTCCCAGCGCACGCCATGCTCGGCTGTCATGCCGGCGCGGCGCGTCAGCACGGTGACCTTGTCGGCCACGATGAACGACGAGTAGAAGCCCACGCCGAACTGGCCGATGAGGTGGGCATCCTTGGCCTGATCGCCCGTGAGCCGCTGGAAGAACTCACGCGTGCCGGACTTGGCGATGGTGCCCAGATTGGTGACCACCTCGTCGCGCGACATGCCGATGCCGTTGTCGGAAACGGTGATGGTGCGCGCCGCCTTGTCGTAGCTGATGCGGATCTTCAGATCGCCGTCGTCCTCGAACAGCGCCTTGTCCGACATGGCCTCGAAGCGCAGCTTGTCGGCGGCATCCGAGCCGTTGGAAATCAGCTCGCGCAGAAATATCTCCTTGTTCGAGTACAAGGAGTGCACCATGAGGTGCAGGAGCTGCTTGACCTCGGCCTGGAAGCCGAGCGTTTCCTTGGTGGCGGTATCAGCCATCGAGTAATCTCCCCTTACGCTTGAGTCCGGACTACAAGTCATCGCAATTTGCGCTCGACAATGGGGACAGGCCGGGCGATTTCAAGCCCTGCGGCTGAACTCCGTGCATGCCGCGGCGTTCGAACCAGCAGGCAACTTCCGGGAGACCATGATGCCGTGCCGCATTCTTCTCGTTCTGATGCTCCTCGCCCTGCCGTCCCTGTCCCACGGTCAGGGGCTGCCACTGGAGCGGATCAAGCTGCCGCCGGGCTTTACCATCAGCGTCTACGCGCAGGTGCCGGAAGCCCGCTCCCTGGCGCTGGGACCGGAGGGCATCGTATTCGTAGGCAGCCGGCGCGGCGGTGGCACGGTGAGCGCCCTGGTGCCGCGTGCCGGCGGCAGCGCGGAGGTGGTGAACGTGGCCAGGGGATTGAACGCTCCCAACGGGGTCGCATTCCGGGACGGCGCCCTGTACGTCGCCGAGATCGGACGCATCCTGCGCTACGACGACATTGCCGCACGGCTGCGCAATCCGCCCCGCCCGACCCTGGTCACCAACCGCTACCCGGACGACGGCCACCACGGCTGGAAGTTCATCGCCTTCGGCCCGGACGGCAAGTTGTACGTGCCGGTGGGCGCGCCGTGCAACGTGTGCGAACCCGATCCACAGCGTTACGCCCTGATCTCACGCATCGATCCCGACGGCGGCGGCTACGAGGTGTTCGCACGCGGCGTGCGCAACAGCGTGGGCTTCGACTGGGATCCGCGCACGGGCGAGTTGTGGTTCAACGAGCACGGGCGGGATCTGCTCGGCGACGACCTGCCCTCCGACGAGCTCAATCATGCACCCAAGGCGGGACTGCACTTCGGCTTCCCCTACTGCCATCAGGGCGACAGTCCCGATCCGGAGTTCGGCGGCAAGCGTGCCTGCTCGGAGTTCACCGCGCCGGCACTCAAGCAAGGTGGTCACGTCGCGCCCAACGGACTGCGCTTCTACACCGGCACCATGTTTCCGAACGAGTACCGCAACCGCATATTCATTGCGCAGCACGGCTCCTGGAATCGTTCGAAGAAGAGCGGCTATCGCATCATGACGGTGAGCCTGAAGGACAACAAGGTCGACAAGTACGAGGTTTTCGCGCAGGGCTGGCTGGAGAACGAACGCAATTGGGGCCGCCCGGTCGATGTGCTGGTCATGCCCGACGGCGCGCTGCTGGTGTCCGATGACCAGGCCGGTGTGGTCTACCGTATCGCCTATTCCCGCTGAGCGGCAGGCGGCGACTGCTTCAGCCGGCTCGGGGTCGGCAAATCGGGGGGCGCCACCACCGACAGCACCGGTTCGTTGGCGGCTGCTTCGGTCAGATCGAGGCTTTGCAGGGTCACGTAGTCGGTCTTGCCGCTGCCGAGCAAGGGCAGATCCGGCATGCATACCACCTTGCGCGCCACCGCCAGATCCTGCACTCCGGCTTCCCGCGCGGCGTGGGTGAGGGTCTGGCGCGTCAGATCCGGGTCGGTCGTGAACAGCACGGTAGTCTCACCGCCGGTGGATTCGGTACGCAGCACCACCGCATGCCGGTGCATGGGCGAGGCCCGACAAGCCAATGCTTCGACCGCATCCAGCGATACCATTTCGCCCGCGATCTTGGCGAAACGCTTGACGCGCCCCACCACACGCAGGACCCCGTCCTCCAGAACGTCGACCACGTCGCCAGTCGCATACCAGCCTTCGCCGAATTGCGAGCGCGGCGGATCGATCACACCCGGCATCTCGTGCCGGTAGTAGCCGAGCATGATGTTGGGGCCGTTCAGATGCAGCACCCCACCGTGCTCGACACCGTCGAGTTTCTCCAGCCGCATCTGCATGCCGGGCAGCAGGCGGCCGACCGTGCCCACGCGGTGACAGCCCGGCGTGGACAGGGCGATGACCGGTGCGCACTCGGTCGCTCCGTAGCCTTCGAAGATACGCAGACCGAACTTTTCGAGGTACAGGCGCGCGATGTCGTCTCCCAGTTTCTCGCCGCCCGAGATGACGTAGCGCACACTGTGGAAGTCCAGCTCGTGCGCATGCCTGGCATAGTAGCCGAGGAAGGTGCCAGTGCCGAACAGATACGTGATATCGCGCCGATAGGCGATCTCGGGAATCGCGCGATATTTCAGCGGCGAGACGTACAGGAACAGCTTCACGCCGGTCACCAGACAAAGCATCATTCCGGCGGTGAAACCGTAGGAGTGATACAAAGGCAGTGCATTCAGCACACGGTCGCGGGAGGTGAAATCGATCACCGCTCCGATCTGATGAATATTGGCCAGGATCGAGTCATGGCTGAGGGCCACTCCCTTGGGATACGCCTCCGATCCAGAAGTGAACAGGATCACCGCAGGCGCATCGGCATCGACCCGCGCCGTGGCCATGCGTGGCATGTGCATGGCGAACAGCAGCAGCCACAGCTTGTCGCGCACGCGCAGCTGCCCGGGCGCATCCTCGAGATAGACGATGCGCAGATGGCGCAGGGCGGCGATCACGTGCGTCAGGCGCGCTTGCTCGACGAAGGCGCGCGAAGTGATCACCGTGCGCACGCCGGCGGTGGTGCACGCAGTGCGCACCGAACGCGTGCCGGCACTGTAGTTGAGCATGGCCGGCACGCGTCCGTTGGCGCTCAAGCCGAGCACCAGGCAAACGGTCGGGATGAGATTGGGCAGAAGCACGCCGACGTTCTCGCCGGGCGCGGTGAAGCGCATGCACCAGCGCCCCAGAGCCAGGCTGCCGCGCAGAACCAGACCGTAGGTGCGCGGAGTCTCCTTCATGTCCTCGATGATCGTGGTATGGCGCCCTTCGCGCTGCACCGCCTGCAGGA
Organism: Burkholderiales bacterium; assembly: GCA_026125625.1. Classification (GTDB taxonomy): domain Bacteria; phylum Pseudomonadota; class Gammaproteobacteria; order Burkholderiales; family SHXO01; genus SHXO01. The sequence goes on from JAHCKU010000268.1 coordinate 4,333, forward strand.
ACGCCTCGAACAGGCTATGGGACTCGCGCGCCTCGACGCAGGTCTCCTCCAGCAGGTGCTGCAGCGCACGGGCGGCATGCAGGCGGCGCTGCCGCACACTGTGCACTTCCCCCACGCGCAGGACGCTCCTGGCCCCCAGATGCACCCGCACCCGCGGCCGGCGCGTGGGCGCATACGAGAGATGCACGGGCACCACTGGAACCGCGCAGCGCAGCGCGATCAGGGCCGGCCCGGGATAGCACTTCATGACGCCGCTCGACGCCAGGACGCGACCTTCCGGGTAGAGCACCACGCTGCGGCCTGCGGCGAGCAGCTTCAGCACCCGCCGCACGGTGGCCGGATGGTTGACGTCCATGACGAGATGCGGAACCGCGGCCATGAGCCAACGGAACCAGCGGCTGCGCAGTTCTTCGCGCGGCAGGATCACCACCGGGCGCCGTGGCAGGAGCAGGGGCAGCAGGAGGCTGTCGATCCGGCGGGGATGGCGTGCCATGTACAGCAGCGTCGCGTCTGCCGTATCGCTCGCGGCGCCGCTGCGGCGGACCTGGAACAGCAGGCGTACTGCCAGCGCAACCATGGCCGACCAGAGTGTCATCGACGCCGGCGCGGCGGACATGCCGCCGTCGCGATCGTCGAGATCCCGATTTGTGCTGCCTGCTCTCATCCCCCTTCTTGACTACCCACGCTCTCCAACCTCCGACACGGCGACTGCCCGCCGCGTTCATCCCCCTTCGAGATTTGCCC
>JAHCKU010000269.1 GCA_026125625.1 Burkholderiales bacterium
GCAGGGTCTCGGTGATCTCCAGGTTGCGGCGCGTGGCGGCGTCGATGCGCAGGTATTCGGAGTCGTTCTCGACCTGCAGCGCGAGCACGTGCGCCGGAGCGCTGCCTTGCGTGCTGCGGCAGTATTCGAGCAGGGCACCGGCGGCGCCGATGGCCGGCTGCAGCTGTTGCGCACCGAAGCCGGCCAGGTCCTGCGTGCCGAAGTGGGCGCACAGCGCGCGCTGCGCAGCCTCCACGTCGAAGCGCCAGGTCGGCAGGCGCTTGATTGGAACGTCAACGATTGCCGGTAGATCTGCGTCTTCCGGAAGCAGGATCTCGGCCGGCTGCAGGCGGGTGAGCTGGGACGGCAACTGCTCGGGCGCGGTCTCCAGCACACGGAACTCTCCCGAGGCGAGGCTGAGCCAGGCCAGACCGATACGTCCCTGCCCGGACCGCAGCGCCAGCAGCAGGTTGTCGCGCTTGTCATCCAGCAGCGCCGCATCGGTCAAGGTGCCGGGCGTGACCACGCGCGTGACCTGGCGTTCGACCGGACCTTTGGACGAGGCCGGATCGCCCACCTGCTCGCAGATCGCCACCGACTCGCCCAGTTTCACCAGCTTGAGCAGGTACTGGTCGACGGCATGGAACGGCACACCTGCCATGCGGATCGGCGCGCCCGAGGATGCGCCACGTGCGGTCAGGGTGATATCGAGCAGGCGCGCCCCGCGCTCGGCATCGTCGAAGAACAGCTCGTAGAAATCCCCCATGCGATAGAACAAAAGCATGTCGGGGTACTGCGCCTTGATGCTGAGATATTGCTGCATCATCGGCGTATGTTTGCTGAAGCCGGGGTCGTTCAAAGCTGCTCTCGTGTCTGGAAAAACACTGCGCCGCGATCTCAATAGAGAGGCTGCTGGTACTGCTCACACCGCAAATTATCGCCAATCTGCTGAATCGCGCATCACGTCGTGGCACTTGCCTCTACGGCTCATGATCTGCGTCGTACAGGGGCGGCAGGGCGAAGCCGGTTCCATTCTTCTATTTCGCAAAGAGCTGGCCCATATCCTTGAAGGCCTTGAACTCCAGCGCGTTTCCACAGGGATCGAGCAGGAACATGGTCGCCTGTTCGCCCACCTGCCCTTTGAATCGGACGTAGGGCTCGATCACGAATCGGACGCCGAACGACTTCAGGCGCTCGGCAAGGGCTTCCCACTCCTCCCAGCCCAGCACGATACCGAAGTGCGGAACAGGCACGTCGTGGCCATCCACCGGGTTGGTGCCGGCGTGCTCCTGGGATGCCGTCTTCGGGTGCTCGTGGATCACCAGCTGATGGCCGTAGAAATCGAAGTCCACCCACTGCGTGCTGGAGCGGCCCTCTTCCAGACCGAAAACTTCGCCATAGAAGCGGCGCGCAGCCGGAAGGTCATACACGGGAATCGCCAGGTGGAAAGGGGAAAGGCTCATCAAGGGTCTCCGACATCCTTATTCTGGATTTCGCCATTGTAGGAGCGGGAACGAGGAAATAGAATCAGCACCCATTTCATCGTGATGTCGGGTTCGTGCATCGGGCGATCAGGACCTGGGCGAGCCCACGGAGCAATCAGGAGGCAGACAGACATGGCATCCCAAGACAGCATGCAGGCGGTCGAAGCGCAGGACTTCTCCATCGATGCGCTGAAGCTCGTCACCCGGCCGATCCCCAAGCCCCGGCGCGGGGAGATCCTCGTGCGCGTGCGCGCTGCGACGCTCAACTATCGTGACATCGCCATCCTGGTCGAGAAGTATCTGCCGACGCTGGGCCTGCCCTACGTGCCAGCTTCCGATGCGTCGGGCGAGGTGGTGGAGGTGGGGGAAGAGGTCACGCGCTTCAAGGTCGGCGACCGCGTGATGCCGATCTATACCCAGGGCTGGCATGACGGCAAGCCCACGCCGGAGCAACGGACGAAGCGAACACTCGGTGCGCCATTGTCGGGCGTGCTGCAGGAATACATCGTCGTCCCGGCCGAGGATGCGGTCGCGAAGCCCGCGCATCTCGATGATGTGGAAGCTGCGACTCTGCCCATTGCGGCGCTGACCGCCTGGTCGACGCTGCAAGAGGGTGACGTGAAGCCGGGGGACGTGGTGGTGGTGCAGGGGACGGGCGGTGTGTCGCTGTTCGCGCTGCAGTTCGCCAAGCTCGCGGGTGCTCAGGTCATCGTGCTTTCGTCGAGCGATGACAAATTGCGCCGGGCGCGCGATCTCGGTGCGGCCGTCGGAATCAACTATCGCACTACACCCGATTGGCATCTTGCAATCAAGGAGAGCACGGGTGGGCGCGGGGCGGATGTCATCGTCGAAACCGCTGGTGCAAGCCTGAACAAGTCGCTGGCCGCGCTTGCCTTCGGGGGCTTCATCGGGGTGGTGGGTTTCGTTGCGGGCTACGAGGCCACCATCCCGGTTCGGCAGCTCATCGGTCCGATGACGCGGATTCAAGGTATCGCGGTAGGATCCCGCACGCGTTTCGAGGCGATGAATCGTGCGATCACCGCACACAAGCTGCGACCGGTGATCGACAGCGTTTTCAAACTCGAGGATGCCGCAAAGGCATTCCGCCACATGAAGAGCGGACAGCATTTCGGCAAGATCGGTGTGACGCTGTAAGTGTCAATCCTCATTCAGCGCTGCGAATCGTTCGGCCAGAAAATCGACCAGCACTCTGACCGCCGGCAGCAAGCCACGGCGTGAGGCGAATACCGCATGGATGATCTCGCGCCGTGGCGCCCAGCCCGGGATGACATGGATCAGCTCGCCGCGCTCGATCTGCTCGCGCACCATCATCGAAGGCAGTTGCACGACCCCTGCACCTGCTATTGCCGCGGCCCGCAGCGTCAGCATGCCGCGCGTGATCAGGCGCGGCTGGTGGCGGATAGCCGCCTGCGCGCCGTCCGGTCCGATCAGATTCCACACATGTTCGCTCTGCGGCAACCCCAGATCCATGCTCGGCAGGTGTGACAGGTCGGCGGGCATTCTGGGAATGCCATCGGTCAGCAATCGCGGGCTGGCCACCAGGCACTGCCCGCGATGCGCCAGCACGCGCAGCACCAGATCACTGTCCTCCAGAGGCGGTGGCCGCACACGGATGGCGATATCGATGCCTTCGCCCACCACGTCCACGCGCCGGCTGGTCTCTTCCAGATGGATCTCCACGCGCGGGTGCGCCACCATGAACGCCGCCACCATGTCGGCGACGCGCATATCGAGCAGTGCTGCAGGGCAGGTCATGCGCACGATGCCGCGCGGCTCGGCATGGGTGAGAGCGATGGCTTCGTCGGCCGCCTCGGCCTCCACCAGCATCGCCTTGCAATGGCCGTAGTAGGTCTGGCCGATTTCGGTGACGGCGAAACGCCGTGTGGAACGCTGGATCAGCCGTGTGCCCAGCCGCTCTTCGAGCAGTGCGATGCGCCGGCTCAGCTTCGATTTCGGGATACCCAGCGCCCGGCCCGCCGGCGCGAAGCCGCCGTGGTCGACCACCTGGACGTAGTAGTACAAATCGTTGAGGTCTCGCACGGCGCGGCTGGGTCTATCGTTCATCCAGTAGAACTCTGACACCAATTATTGCTGACTACCGGATCAATCGTCCTGCCCCTATCCTACGTGCATCGATCGGGGCCCTCGCCCCGGTGAATGCAGGAGATGGCCATGAAAAAGATCCTCGGTGTCTACAGCGCGCCCCCCATGCATTGGGTGGGGGATGGCTTTCCGGTGCGCTCGCTGTTCAGCTATGACGGTCTGGGCAAGCATCTGAGCCCGTTCCTGCTGCTCGACCACGCGGCACCCATGCAGTTCGAGCCGGCATCGCGTCCGCGTGGCGTGGGCCAGCACCCGCATCGCGGCTTCGAGACCGTGACCATCGTCTATCAAGGCGAGCTGGCGCACAAGGATTCGACCGGCGCAGGCGGACTGATCGGCCCGGGTGACGTGCAGTGGATGACTGCTGCCGGCGGCATTCTGCACGAGGAGTTCCACTCGCAGACCTTTACCGAGCGTGGCGGCACGATCGAGATGGTGCAGCTGTGGGTGAACCTGCCTGCCAGGGACAAGATGGTGCAGCCCGGCTATCAGACGCTGCTGGATGGGCAGATTCCGTCGGTGGATCTGCCCGAGGGGGCCGGCAGGGTGCGCGTGATCGCCGGCGAGTTCGACGGGCACAACGGTCCGGCGCACACCTTCACGCCCATGGACGTGTGGGACGTGCGCATCGGCCAGGGCGGGGTCGGCCGCTTCGAGGCGAAGGAAGGTCACACCCTGGCGCTGGTCGTCCTGCGCGGCACGGTGCTGGTGAACGGCAGCGAGATCGTGCGTGAAGGGCAACTGGTGCACTTCGACCGCGCCGGCAGCCAGGTGGAGATCGAGGCCAACAGCGATGCCGTCGTGCTGTGGCTGTCGGGCGAGCCGATCGACGAGCCCGTCGTCGGTTACGGTCCGTTCGTGATGAACAGCGAGGCCGAGATCCGCCAGGCGATCAGCGATTTCAATAGCGGCCGCTTCGGCCGGATGGTGAGCTGATATCGATGGTTGTTAGCCTGTCTCTCCCCTGCAAGGGGGAGGGGCTTGGGGGAGACGGGTTCTGAAGTGCGAATGGCCACAGCATAGTGTGGACTCATCTCTGATATGGCGTGAATCGTGCTGCGAATGGGCTCGTCTCGACACGATTCTCGTCCTTCCCGTATACATGCCCCGTTTGCAGCACATCGGCCGCTACCGCACGATTCGCCGACTCGGCGGACGGGGCGACTGCACGCTGTTCGAGGCGCGCGACAGCGCCGATGACCGCGCGGTGGCCATCAAGATGCTGGACCTTCAGGATGCGGAGTCGCCCGCCACCGGCGAGGCGCTGCTGCGCTTTCGACGTGAAGCCCAGGTATTGGGCAACCTGCATCACCCGGGCATCGTACGCATGCTCGATTACGGCGAGAATGCCACCCACGCATGGCTGGTGATGGAATTGATGCAGGGTCGTCCACTGTCGATGGCGATGCGCGGAGCAGACGTGCAGAGAATCCTGCGTTGCATCCAACGTCTGCTGGATGCGTTGGCCTGCCTGCACCGTCTG
>JAHCKU010000027.1 GCA_026125625.1 Burkholderiales bacterium
CGGCGCGACCGGAACCGTCACTGGCTCGAAGTACCTGCTGAGCGGCTACGGCCGCCGGGTGTTGATCGACTGCGGCCTGTTCCAGGGCTACAAGCAGTTGCGGCTGCGCAACTGGTCGCGCCTGCCGGTCGATCCCTCGCAGATCCATGCAATCGTGCTGACGCACGCCCATCTCGATCACAGCGGCTATCTGCCGTTGCTGGCACGTGAGGGCTATCACGGGCCGGTGTACTGCACCCCGGCCACGCGCGATCTGTGCGGCATCCTGTTGCCGGACAGCGGCTATCTGCAGGAGGAAGATGCGCGCTACGCGAACAAGCGCGGCTTCTCCAAGCACAAGCCGGCCTTGCCGCTGTATACCGAGGCCGATGCGCGCCGCAGCCTGAAGCTGCTGCGCACGGTGTCGTACGGCCGGCCCACCGATCTGGGCGGCGGCCTCGAGTTCGAGTTCCTGCCGGCGGGTCACATCCTCGGCTCGGCCATGGTGCTGCTGCGCGGCCCGCACGGGAGCATCCTGTTCAGCGGTGATCTGGGGCGTCCGCACGATCTGCTCATGCGTGCGCCTGCGCGCGTTCGCCAGGCCGATCATCTGGTGGTGGAGTCGACCTACGGCGATCGCACGCACAGCACCGAGGACGCGGGCGAGGCCCTGGCTACCATCGTGGATCGCACCGCCGGGCGCGGCGGCGTGGTGCTGGTACCGGCCTTTGCCGTCGGGCGCACGCAGATCCTGCTGCACCTGATCCATCGTCTCAAATCGAGCGGTCGCATTCCCCAGGATATGCCGGTGTTCCTCAACAGTCCGATGGCGGTCGATGCCACGCTCATCTTCCGCGCTCACCTGGGGGAGCATCGGCTCGACCCGCAGGAGTGCGAGGCCACCTGCCGCGTGGCGCGCTTCGTCAACACGGTGGAAGAGTCGATCGCGCTGAACGCGTTGCGCGAGCCGGCCATCATCATCGCCGCCAGCGGCATGGCCACCGGCGGGCGCGTGCTGCACCACCTCAAGGCGTTCGCGCCGCACGCGCGCAACACCATTCTGTTCTCCGGCTATCAGGCGGGCGGCACGCGCGGCGCCTCGATGCTCGCCGGCGCGCGCAGCATCCGCATCCACGGTCAGGAGATCCCGGTCAACGCCGAGGTTGACATGCTCGACATGCTGTCCGCGCACGCCGATGCCGACGAGATCCTCGACTGGCTCGGCGGGTTCGAACAACCGCCGCGGACCACTTTCATCACCCATGGCGAGCCTGCGGCAGCCGACGCCCTGCGGCTGCGCATCGAGCACGGGCGCGGATGGTCGTGCCAGGTGCCGGACTATCTCGAAGAGGTGCCGCTGCAGCTGTGACGGTGGCGATGTGTATCGCCGCGCCTGATCGATGCACTAAGCAGCGACGCGTTCAATCCAGGTTGAACAGCGCCTGCTCCTGGCGCGCCCACGCTTCGCCCCAGGTCTGCCCCCAGTCGTTGCCGGTGAAGTCGGTGATCTTCCCGTCAGCAGCGAAGAAGCGATTGGGGATCTGGAAGATGGTCAGCATCAGACCGCCGGCAGGGCCTGCCCATGCCTCGTGCCGGCTGCCGGCCGGGCGCCAGACATAGTCTCCGGCCATGCACTCGCCTTCACCGCACACCAAGCTGCCTTCCAGTACATACGTCTGCTCGATGTGCACATGCTCGTGATCGGGAAGCCGTGCGCCGGGTGCCATGCGCAGCAGCATCGTGAGCAAGCCGGAGTGCCGGTCGAACAGCAGGACCTTGCTCTCACAGCCGGGATAGCGCGTGCTGGCCATCCACGGCAGGCCGGCAACATCGACGAAGCGCGAGGCCAGCGGCGGAAGGGTAGTGTGGTTGGACGCGCCGGGGGTGATGGCATTCATGGAATCGCTCTCCTGTCCGCTCCGGTATGCGTCGTATTATGCGTCTTCGCGGAGATCAGCGGTCCCCGGCAAGTACATTCCTCCAGTGTCATCCCGGAGCCGAAAGAGGATGTCTCTCCTACGACTGAACAGCAACAGCAAGATGTTCGCTGCGCTCGACATGACACCGGTGGAAATACTGCTACGTGTCACCGATGTGAGCGTCGATACGACACCGATGGCTCTGCATCCGGTTGCATGAACGGTCCACCGTGGCGGTGGTCAGAATGCCAGCGCGTAAACTGCCACCGAATCGGATCAGTCGGCTGGCCAGGCAAGCAAATCCGGCCAGCAAAAACAGACCAGCAAGAAATCAGGCCAGAAAAAACAGACCAGGGGAAACCCATCATGCCGGCACCCGATACGTCCGGAGCTCGCATCGCAGGGACCATTCAAGGTCTGCACTGCTGCCGCTGGTAGTGGTGAGCTACCTGATCGCGTACATCGACCGCACCAACGTCGCCTTCGCCGCGCTCACCATGAACAAGGACGTGGGCTTGAGCAGCTACGTTTACGGGCTGGGTGCAGGCATTTTCTTCATCGGCTATGCACTGTTCGAGGTGCCCAGCAATATCGTGCTGGAGCGCGTCGGCGCGCGCCGCTGGATTGCGCGCATCATGTTCACATGGGGCATCATTTCCGGTCTCATGGCCTGACCGTCGGGCTTCCTCACCCTGGGCGCTTCCTGCTCGGCGTCGCCGAAGCCGGCTTCTTTCCAGGCATCATCTTCTACCTCAGCTGCTGGTTCCCTCGCAGTACCCGCGCGCGTCATTTCGGCCCTGTTCATCGCGGTACCGATGCGTTAACGCCATTGCTTCCGTCATCTCGGGCAATTCTGGAGATGGACGGCGTGCTCGATTGCGCGGCTGGCAATGGCTGTTCATTCTTGAAGCGCTGTCTTTCGCAGTTGCTCGCGTTCGTCGTACTGCGTCGGTTGACCGACCGGCCAGCCTTGCGACCTGGCTGAAACCCGAGGAGCGTGCATGGCTTGGAAGGCGAGCTGCATGCCGAGCGCCTCAAGGTGGAAAGCACCTGCGGGCGCCTCACCATCCTGCAGGCCCTGACCGACCGGCAGCCCTGTCTGTCCAGCGTCACGGCCAGCTACGGCATCGTGTTCTTCCTGCCGCAGATCATCAAGGCGCTTGGCCACTCCAACATCATCACCGGTGTCCTGACCGCGATTCCCTATACCATCGGCGTCATCGGGCTGCTGCTGTGGGGACATTCGTCGGATCGCCGCGGCGAGCGGCGCTGGCATCTGATCGTCGCATTGCTGCTCTCGGCCATCGGCTTCGCTGCGCTTTCGTGGTTCAGCACGTCTTACCTGGCCCTGGCCGCGATGTCGATCGTCGCCATCGGCATCTACGGCTCCCGGCCATCGTTCTGGCCGATGCCGACGATGTTCCTCACCGGTGCGGCGGCTGCCAGCGGCATCGCATTGATCAACTCCATCGGCAACCTCGGCGGCTACGTCGGGCCGTTCATCGTCGGCTGGATCAAGGAGAGCACCAACAGCTTCGATATGGCGTTGTACTTCCTGGGGCTGTGCGCATTGATATCCGCTCTCATCACCTTCTTCGCCACCGGTGTCTTGCATGGACGCACTGTTCGTACCTCGGAGCGATAGAATTCCTGGTGGAGTGACGTCGTGCGAACGACAAGCCGTTTACTAGTCTGCTTCCTGGTCCTGCTGATGGCCGCTTGCGCGAATCTGAAGCCGCGTCCGGAGTTGCCGCCGGAGACGGCACTGCCACCGGGATCGGATGCGCCCCTTGACGATCTGATCGCGCTGGCCGAAACCCGCCATCCCGGGCAGTCGGCGTTCCGCCTGCTGAGCGAGGGCATGGAGGCGTTCGCGCTGCGTGAGCGCTCGGCGGCGCTGGCCGCTCGCAGCCTGGATGTGCAGACGTATATCTGGCACGACGATCAGACCGGCGGCTTTCTCGCCTACCGCCTGCTCGAGGCCGCCGAGCGTGGCGTCCGGGTCCGGCTGCTGGTGGATGACATGAACGGCCGGGGGAGCAACCTCAGCTTCGCCGCCCTCGATGCTCACCCCAACATCCAGGTGCGCATGTTCAATCCGTTCCGCTCGCGCAGCGGCACGCTCGGTTTCGCGCTCGAAGCGTTGCACAGCTTCGATCGCATCAACCGCCGTATGCACAACAAGAGCTGGATCGCGGACAACCGCATCGCCATCGTCGGCGGGCGCAATCTGGGTGATGAATACTTCAGCGCCAGCGATCAGGTCAACTTCGTGGATCTGGACTTCGCCATGGTCGGTCCGATCGTGCGCGATACCTCCGCAGTGTTCGACGGCTACTGGAACTCTCCGGCCGCCTATCCCATCGAACTGCTTGCGCCCCGGGACGTATCGGCGCAGGCCTTGGAGGCATTGCGGAAAAAGGGCGCGCCGTCGATTGCCAAAGCCAGCTCTTCGCCTTATGCAGCCGCTTTGCGCGACGACCAAGCGGTACAGCGGCTCATTGAAGGAGACTGGCCGATGTACTGGGCGTCACGCTATCGCCTGGTTGCGGACGATCCGCTCAAGGTGTTGGGCAAAAGTGAAGGCTTGGCCGGCTCGAACGTGCTGGCGCTGCTCCATCCCATGATCGAGTCGTCACGCAGCAATGCCTACATCATTTCTCCCTACTTCGTGCCCGGTGCAAACGGCGCCGACATGCTGGCCAGTCTCGCCAGATCGGGCAGGGCGGTCAACGTGCTCACCAACTCGCTGGCGGCCAACGACGTGGCTGCGGTCTACGGCGGATACGCGCAGCGGCGCAAGCCGATGCTCGAGGGCGGCGTCAAGTTGTGGGAACTCAAGCCGGTGGCGGGAATGCAGGCCAAATCGAGCCTGTTCGGCTCTTCGGGCGCAAGCCTACATACCAAGGCGTTGACGGTGGACGATTCGCTGGTGTTCGTCGGCAGCTACAACCTCGATCCGCGCTCGACCTCCCTCAACACCGAGCAGGGCGTGTTCGTCGAAAACTCGGTTATCGCCGCGCAGCTCAACGAGCTGTTCAAGGCGGAAACGGCTGGCGCCAAAGCCTGGGCGGTCACGCTCGAGGAGCAAAGGCTGCGCTGGAGCGACGGTGAGAAGGTGTACGACCGATCACCCGAGGCGTCGCTGGGGAAGAAATTCCAGGCGTGGGTGGTACGGGTGCTCGGTCTCGAGTCACAGCTGTAACAGACTGCTGACGATTGCGGCGTGCTTGCGTCGGTTCCAGGCGTCATTCGATGCATTTCCGGCGCACGCACTGTCATCAGTTGCAGACAGATTCTCGTTCATCACCCGATCGAGATCCAATCCGGTACGTCCATTGCTGGGCTTGAAACCGGTAGGTCCGAATCCGTACAGGGAGCAGACACGATGAAACACTCAACCCGTAATCTGGTGGTCGCGGCCGCCGCTCGAAAGCTCAACGGTGATTCCGTCGAGGAGTTGTATGACTGCACACATCAAACCTACGTTCCGATGCGAGGCGTCGACGCGCATGACGCCCCGCTGACCGAGGACGATCGATTGCTGCTCGAGATATCAGAGGAAGAGCGCGTATCGGTCAAGTTCGAGAACGACTTGTTCCTCGGCTGGGATCTGAACTCGGGCTTCTACTTCGCGGGCGCCATTCACGAATCGGATGTCCTCCTGTTCGATGCGCAGGAGCGCCGCTACTTCCACTATCAGCTCCACTAGGCAGTAGGTCGTTCAGGTCCCCTCTCCTCCTGGTGATTCTCTTTTCCCGTGCGGCCATCCGGCCGCACTTTGTTTTGGGCCAATCCCCGGACACGCTCGCGGAGCGCGTTGATTCAGGTCAAACTCGGCATTCCTTGCGGGTCTAGACTGAGCCCATGGAGAAACAGACCAGGTTCAACCTCGGGTATCTGATCCTCGCATTGCTCGCAGTGGTGATGCTGCGCGATGCCTGGGTCAGCATGAACCAGGTGCAGACCATCGCCTATAGCGAATTCCAGCGCCACCTGGAGAACGGTGATCTGGAAGAGATCACGATCGCGGAAAACGTCATCCAGGGCAAGCTGAAGAAGCCGACTGCCGACGGTCGCACGCGCATCGTGACCACACGGGTCGATCCGGAGTTCGCGAAGGAGCTCTCGCGACACGACGTCAAATTCACCGGCGTGATCGAGAACACCTTCCTGCGCGACGTGCTGTCGTGGGTGTTGCCGGCGCTGGTGTTCCTGGGCATCTGGATGTTCCTGGTGCGGCGCATGGCCGGTGAGGGCGGCCTGGGCAGCATGATGTCGATCGGCAAGAGCAAGGCCAAGGTGTACGTGGAGACGGACACCAAGGTGACCTTCGCCGACGTCGCGGGTGTCGACGAAGCGAAGGAGGAGCTGCGTGAAGTCGTCGGCTTTCTCAAGGACCCGGGTCGCTACGGCCGGCTCGGCGGCCGGCTGCCGAAGGGCGTGCTCCTCGTCGGACCGCCCGGAACGGGCAAGACGCTGCTCGCGCGTGCCGTGGCGGGCGAGGCCGGTGTGCCGTTCTTCTCGATTTCCGGCTCCGAGTTCGTGGAGATGTTCGTCGGCGTGGGCGCTGCGCGCGTGCGGGATCTATTCGAGCAGGCGCGCAAGCAGGCTCCGGCGATCATCTTTATCGACGAGCTGGACGCGCTCGGGCGCGCCCGCGGCAGCTTCGGCATCACCGGCGGCGGACACGACGAGAAGGAGCAGACGCTGAATCAGCTGCTGGCCGAGCTGGACGGCTTCGATCCGTCGACCGGGCTGGTGCTGCTGGCGGCCACCAACCGCCCGGAAATCCTCGATCCTGCGCTCCTGCGCGCCGGGCGCTTTGATCGTCAGGTGCTGGTCGATCGTCCCGACAAGACCGGCCGCATCCAGATCCTGCAGGTCCACGTGAAGAAGATCCGGCTGGCGGAAGGCGTGGCGCTGGAGCAGATCGCTGCCATCACGCCGGGATTCTCCGGCGCGGATCTCGCCAACCTGGTGAACGAGGCGGCGCTGATCGCCACGCGCCGTGGCAGTGACGCTGTTACGCTCGAGGACTTCACGGCCGCGGTGGAGCGCATCGTCGCCGGGCTGGAGAAGAAGAGCCGCATCCTCAACCCGATGGAGCGGCGCACGGTCGCCTATCACGAGATGGGACACGCACTGGTCGCCATGATGCTTCCCGGCAGTGATCCGGTGCACAAGGTGTCGATCATTCCGCGCGGCATCGGCGCGCTCGGCTATACCATCCAGCGTCCGACCGAGGACCGCTTTCTCATGACGCGCGAAGAGCTGGAGAACAAGATGGCGGTGCTGCTCGGCGGCAGGGCTGCCGAGCGGCTGGTGTTTGGACGGATCTCCACCGGGGCGGCGGACGATCTGGCGAAAGTCTCGGATATCGCGCGCGCGATGGTGACCCGCTACGGCATGCACGAACGCCTGCCCAATCTGTCGCTGGAGCAGGAACCCTCGCCGCTGCTGCAGGTGCCCGGCTTCTCCGGTGCCCGCAATTACGGCGAGCACACCGCGCAAGCGATCGACGAGGCGGTGAAGGAAATCGTGGCCGCCGCGTTCGCACGTGCGCTCGAATTGCTGAGCGGTCATCGCGACACGCTGGAGCGCGCCGCGACCCTGCTGCTGGAGCGGGAGACGCTGACCGAGGCGGAGCTCGCCGGTATCGCCAAAGAGCTTGCTGCGGATAGCCGCGCTTCGGCTACAATGCGCACCGTCATTGGGGAGTAGCCGCCCTCCCGCTCAGGGAGAGGAGCTTGCGTCAACACACTTGCCCGACCACGGGCATGGCGCAGGCGGCTTCAGCGCTCGGCGAGACCTTTGACCGCGACGCCTCCGTACAGCCGGGGGAGCGACGCGGTCATCGGTTTCCACCCGGCTCTGGAGATCCGGCGTTGGAGGCCTTTCTCGTATCCACCGGTGTCGTCGCCCTTGCGGAGATGGGCGACAAGACGCAGCTTCTGTCCCTTCTACTTGTTGCCCGCTATCGTCGGCCCTGGGCGATCATTCTCGGCATCCTGATCGCGACCGCGATCAATCATGCCTGTGCCAGCGCAGTAGGCGAATGGCTGACCGGCGTGCTCGGCAGGGAGATGCTCGCCTGGGTGCTGGGCCTCTCGTTCATCGCCATGGCGATCTGGATCCTCATCCCGGACAAGATCGACCATGAGCCCGGTTGGACCGAGCGCTTCGGCGTTCTCGGTGCGACCATCATCGCCTTCTTTCTCGCGGAAATGGGCGACAAGACGCAGATCGCCACCGTCGCACTCGCGGCCAAGTACACGGCATTCGTCGCCGTGATGGCAGGAACGACCTTCGGCATGATGCTCGCGAATGCGCCGGTGGTCCTGCTGGGAAATCGCCTGGCGGATCGTATTCCTTTGCGGTTGACGCGTGCCATAGCCGGAGCAATCTTCGGGGTCCTCGGTGCGCTGATGATTCTGAATGGCGGTTCAACGGATCGGTAGCTTCTCCCGCTGGTCGGGGAGCTCGATTTCGTCATGCCCGGACACATCCCGGACGCGCCCGCGTTCAACTCGTGACGCGCCTCATGGTTTGTGATTACATACGCATCGCGACGGATGCGAGGGGTCGGGCAGGGTGCTTGGCCAAGCGCGGGTTTGTGCACTGCAAGGAGGCAAAGATGACGTGATCTGTCATCAGGTTAGGGAAGGCCGGCAAGAAAACTTAGAGTCGTTCAATCGCAATGCGATGTGCGTAACAGAACGTACGGCCAGGGGGAAGGAGGCAGATAACAATGAAGGACGTAGTCGTCATCGACCAGGCAGTGCCCAAAGTCGTGCAGGACATGCTGGAGAGCATCGCGACGGGCGAAAAGATCAACTGGTGCCGAAACAGGGGAGCGACTTACAACGATTCGACCCCAAAGATTTTCCCCACCACGCCCAATTCGATCGATGCGCAGCAGTTCACGCATCTGATCTACGACACCAAGCAGCCGGTGTCACAGCTGTTTCCCGTCATCCTGCCGGTGCTCACGGCCATTCCGTACACCATCAAGCAGCTGATCCGCATCAAGATGAATCTTTGCGTTCATGCCCAGCTCGACAATCCGGAAGCGCATGGCATGCCGCACGTCGACTTCACGGAGATCAAGGAGCCGCTGATGTCCGCGATCTACTACGTCAACGATGCCACGGGCGACACGCTGATCTTCGATCAGCGGTTCGGGCACAAGGGTGCGCTGACGGTGAAGACGCGTGTCACGCCGAAGAAGGGGCGGCTGCTGGTGTTCGATGGCGGTCTGCTGCACGCGGGCAATACCCCGCGAACGAACACGCCGCGCATCAACATCAATATCAACGCGTTCGTGTACGAGGGTGCTCAGACGGTGCAGGCCGACGCAGCCTGAGTGAAGCACGAAACACCATGCAGAAACTGCGCTGATGTCTGGAGAAGGGTGTGAGCGAACCGGCCGGAAACGGCCGGTTCGCGAACGGCGGGGAGGTAAAGCTTTACTGCACGAGATTGATCCGGTCCACGTCCAGTTCGACCCCGCGCCAGTCCCTGTCGATTTCCCCAATGAGCTCCACCTTGTCATTCGGGGTTACTTCGAGGCCTCTCCAGTCTTCGTGGTCGATTTCGACGATCAGCGTTCCGGAATCGTCCCTGAACTCGTACTTCTCGTCGCCCAGGCTTCTCGTGATATGGCCGACCACTTTTACGTAGGTATCATCCCGCAGTTTCGCTGCTTCCGCCGCGGTCACCAGTCTCACGCTGTCGGGGCCTTTGAAGCCACCGGACTGATACTGATCGGCATTCGCTGCAAAGCTGACGGCGCAGAAGGCAAGCAGGGCCAGTACGAATTTCATCATCGATCTCCTTGTAGGTTCCGGCGCGAATCGTTCATGAACGTTGAAGTTGATCAGGGCCCAAGGCATCGGCCGTGCCGTCCATGAACGATGCGAGCCATGCCATCTATTTTCAAGCATACACCTTAAGCCGACATTAAGTTGCAAACACGACTTCGACTACGAGACCGGATGTGCCGTCGTCCCTCGCCAAAAAATGCATCGATGCTCCGTGCACCTCCGCGATTCTGTGACAGATCGCGAGGCCGAGTCCCAAGCCTTCGCTTTTGCTGTCGAGGCGCGTGAACCCCTGCTCCATCCGGCGTCGACTCTCTTCAGGAATGCCCGCACCCGTATCGCTTACCCGCAAGCGCACGGATCCGTCCATCGATTCCAGAAAGAGGTCCGCGCGCGTGCCGGCAGGGCAGTGATTCAGGACGTTCTGCAGCAGGTTCTGTAGCAGGATCTCCAACAATGTCGCGTCACCGATCACGGCGGCCCGCGAAATCCGGCTATGCAGCGTCATGCCGGTTGCGTCGAATCGCGCTTCGAAACGTTTGATCACTCCCGTGTAGAGCTCTGACAGCTCGACTTCCGAGAAATGCTGACGACATTGACCTTGCTCGAGTCTCGCCAGGGTAAGGAGCTGTTCCACCAGCCTCGACAGGCGATCCACCTCCGATTTCAGGGCAGGCAGGTCCGGTTCGGGACTGGCGAGCTCGAGCTTCAAAGTCGTCAAAGGGGTGCGCAATTCATGTGCAACGTCGCTCGCGAAGCGGCGCTCCCGCGTGGGCACGGCGTCGACTCCGCGCATCAGACTGTTGAGTGAATCGCGCAGCACCTGTATTTCCCTGGCAGGTGTTTTCACGGTCAACGGCGCCAGCGAGTCCGCATTGCGCGATTCGAGCTGACGGGAAAGCCGCGTGACCGGCCACAGAAACAATGCGATCAGCGTTGCCAGGAGGAGCAGACTTATGCTGCTGCCCAACAGGGCAGGCGTAACGATGTCTTCGAGTATGTCCTGCTGCACTTCCCTGTATCGATCTTCCCGGCGCAGGAGCTGCACGACGACATCCTTCTCGCGTTCCTGATAACCATGCCAGCCATGGCCGGCATACCGCCTGTTGATCGATCCGTCATCGCGTAACTCGAGCGGCAGATCGTGCGGCAGGTTGCTCACGTGACGCCCGCTTCTGAGGTCATATACGGTGACCCACAAGGTATCTTCGTCGTCGGACTCGAAAACATCCTCGAGCAGGCCCTGGAGAGCACCCGCCGAGAGGCGGAAGCTGCCGGTGGCGATCAGCTCCGCGAGCAGCTTGCTCTGGTTCTCCAGATCATCATCGAGAACATCACGAAATTCCTTGCCGGCCACCCACCAGGTGGAAGCAACGCCGCCGAACGTGGCCGCGACGATCGTGATGGCCAGCAGCAGTGCCAGGTGAGAAAGGCGAAAAGTCACGGCGCGACCAGCTTGTAGCCGAAACCGCGCACCGTTTCGATGCGCTCTTTGCCGAGAAGCTTGCGCAAGCCGTGGATGTGCACTTCGAGCGTATTCGAATCCACACCCTGGTCGAGACCGTACAGCTGCTGGCTCAGGCGTTCCCGGCTTACCGGCTTCTCTCCCGCCTGAATCAGCACGGCAAGAATCTGATGTTCTTTCGGCGTAAGGCTCACAGGCTGGCCATCCAGATAGAACTGATGCGACTCCGCATCGAAGCTCAGATTGCCGACCGAGAACTTCGGCTGGGCACGTCCCGACTTGCGGCGCAGCAATACCCGGATGCGAGCCAGCAGTTCCTCCGGCTCGAAAGGTTTCACCAGATAGTCGTCCGCCCCGGTATCCAGGCCCCTGACCCGGTCATCGAGCGCGTCACGGGCCGTGACGATGAGCACCGGTGTGTTGCAGTTGGCGGCACGGAGGGATCGCAGCCAGCCAACACCGTCGCCGTCCGGCAAGCCCAGATCCAGCAGAATTACGTCGTAGTCGGCCGCTTTGAGATGACTCCTGGCGGATTCCAGGTCTCGCACCCAGTGCACGCGATAGTGTGTATTCAGAAGCTTGGTAAGCGCCTTGCCAAGATTGAGATCGTCTTCGACGAGCAGAAGATACATCAGGCCACCTGCGATATCCGAGGGCTGGAGCGCCCCAGAATCCCGCATCGCGATACTCGTTCAGAGCCTCTCCAAGCCTCGGATTCTGTGACGGCTTCCAGTATTGTGCACGCTGCTTAAGCCAACATTAAGGAAGCTTCGACGGGCATCGCCATGCCTGCTCAGCGCTTCCCTAGAACTCCCGGGTGACGCCGATACGCACGTAGCGGCGGTCGAAGGCGTACAGGCCGATGTTGGAGTCGCGATCGACTGCGCCCAGGGTCAGGCGCGGCGCGAAACCGCGGAAGGTCAGCAGGCGATTGGTCAGCGACAGCTCCACGCGCCATTCGGTATCGTCGCGCACGACTCCGGCGAAGATGTCTGCCTCGCGATATTTGAACGATCCATGCGCATACAAACCGCCGATCCAGCCGCCTTTCCATTCCTGGAGTACGGCGCATCCGACGCCGATCGCATCGTAGGCATAAGCCGCCTCGCGCATCGCGCTGCGAATCAGGAACCTGAGACGGGGCGCACGCTCTTGTTGGGACTGATGGCGTAACGCAGCTCCGGCGCTCTGCGAGAACTGCCAGCGCTCCAGGTGGTCGCCAATCGGCTCGTCGTGATCGAACTTGCGCGCATCCAAGCGATGCGGTGAGCAGCAGGTTCGGACGCAGGCGCGCAGCATAGCCGACGCGCCCGGCCACGCCCCGGTACAGGCTCTCGTCCTGGTAGGCGCCGTAGTGCACGCCGGCCTCCAGGTTGAACTCCTGTCGCGTGCCGGGAAAATGCTTGCCGCCGAGCGCCTGCAGATACATCTGGTCGAGATCGCGCGCGGGATAGTCGTAGAGCTCTCCGAAGCCGGTGAGATACCAGGTCGGATCGGTGGGAAACGGGAACTTGGCCTGCGCGATGACCTGCAATCCGTACTCCTCCCTGGCGCGCGCGTCCTCATTGAGGAGGAAGGTCTGGCCGGCGATCTCGATGGTCTTGTTGCTGGTCGCCTGCCTGGGATTGCTGTCCGACACGATGTCCAGCGACAGCGCAAAGCTGGGGAGATGGTTGCGTACGGCCCCGATGTAGGTCAGGACGTTACGGCGGACCGTATCGGGAAGCGGTGCAGCGAGCACCTGCTCGAAGTGATAGCGCGCGGCCTGATAGTCGCCTGCCAGGTAGAGGGTGCGTGCGAGCTCGAGACGCGGCCGCAGCAGGGTGGGATCGCGCGCGAGCATGATGCGGAATTCCTCGGCTGCCTGCGGGTAGCGGCCGCGCGCGAAGTGGATCATGCCGGACAGGAACAGCGTCTGCATGTCCGGCTGCTCGCTGCGGCGCAAGGGGGCGATCATCGCCTCGGCCTCGTCCGGCTGCCCGCTGGCCAATAGCGCCTCGGCCGTGCGCAGCTGCGTCTGCAGCGTGGCCGGATCCTGCGCCTGCGCCAAGGCGGCGCACAGGCCGAGCACGGCGGCCAGACGAATCAGGCAGCGGCGTACCCGGCCAGCGTTGCATACGCCGCCTGTGAAGCCCTTATCGTATGCCGCCAAAACTGCCCATCATCATTTCCAGCCCTGCCCCCTGCAGATGGTAGATGCCGCCGATCTCCTGCGCCGCCGGGCCGTAGAAGCGGCCGCTGGCGTTGCCGGAGAGTTGCGCATCGGCGCTGCTGACGGCTCCATCGAAGCGGTTCGTGCCTGCGGCATAGATGAGAGTGCCGGAGAATTTAGATCGTGGTCGGCGTCGGTGTGCCGATGATGCGCGACGCCACCACCTCCGTACCGCTGGTGCGATCATGAATACGCAATATATCGATGGCATACGTATACCAGCGCCAGGCTTGGATCATGCCCAGCGGGTACGTCAGAGGACCGCAGCACGCAACGCTGGTGTGTCGGCGCCGGCGCTGCGTGCCAATGCGCCGGATGCTGCGTGGTCTATGGGCGCTTGGCGCCGAAGGCGCCCACCATGCTGCCGTTCGGTCCGGTCAGGTGCATGGTGCCGCCCAGCTCGGAGTGCGACGGTCCGTAGAACTTTCCGGCTGCGTCCCCCGACATGCCGCGGCCATTGGTGACGACACCCTCGAACAGATTCTGGCCGGGAGTGATGATCAGGCTGCCGCTCAGATCGAAGCTGGGATCGTTGAACTGATCGTTGCTCTGATCTTCCAGCTTGGTATTGCTGGTGCTGATGTCCACCGTTCTGGTGCCGGCGCCGAAATCCACATTCGCAGTGAGATCCGCAAGCACGCCGAACCGGTCGCCGGCAGCCACGGGGTCGCCATTCAACATTTCACCGCCCTTCGAGACGTAGCCGCCGCGCAGGCTGCCGGTGTAGGTCGCGGTTCCGGTCGTCGGGATGGCGCTGACCGGCGTCGGTGCACCGTAGGACATGGCGCTGACGCTGCCGCCGGGAACGCTCCAGATCCCGAAGCTCTGGTAGTTCCAGTTGTTGCTCGCGTGGTAGGGATCGGATACCGCACCGAGCTGGGCTCCATCGACGAGCCCGCAGACGCCGTTGGTGCAACTGAGGACATCGCCGGAAGAGGTCGTCCAGCTGGCGCTGGTAGTCGGCGTGGTGAAGCTGAACCCGCGCAAGCCTGCGGAAGTGCGGCTGGCGTATACCACCCGTGCGGAACTATTGTCGTCATCGGTGGTGAACGTGTGATTCGTCAGGGTCGCCGACATGCCGTCGATGACCACCGTCCTGCTGGTCGGCAATGCACCCCAGGACGTGAAATTCACTGGTGCGAGCGACCCTCCGCCGCTGCTTCCGCCGCCACCCCCGCCGCCACAGGCCGACAACGCCGCGACTGTCAGGACGGGAAGCGCTTTGGACAAAAATACACACATCGCTGAGCTGGTTCGATGGGCAGGCATCTCTACTCCGACAAGGACTGTGGCCGACTATTATGACGCGGCAATCGGCCGATGGTTTCGGCCGGCAGGCGCAGAGCGCCAAAGGCCGAAGGCGCTGCCTGCGTGTTAGCATCATTCGGTGAACGATATCGTCAATTGCCCGGGTCTCTTCAGTGAATTCGAGGCGTTGCGCTGGGAGGCCGGCGGTACACGGCTTGCGCTGGAGCCGGTGGTCGAGGAAGCGCCGATCGCCCTGGTCTACAACGGGCTGGCGTACGCGGTGATGATGGCCACCCCCGGTGACCTCGAGGATTTCGCGCTGGGCTTCTCGCTCAGCGAAGGCATCGTCGGCAATGCCGACGAGCTGCACCGGACCGATGTCGTGACCCTCGACGAGGGCATCCTGCTGCGCCTGGAGATCGAGCCCGCGCGGGCGCGGACGCTGGAGTCGCAGCGCCGCAACCTGGCCGGCCGCTCCTCCTGTGGATTGTGCGGGGCCGAAAGCATCGAACAGGTGCTGCGCCATCCGCCTGCGGTCGTCTCGCCGCTGCGTATTGCGCATGCGTGCCTGCACGCGGCTTTCGGCGCACTCGCGCAGCGACAGGTACTCAACGCCCGTACCGGTGGCGCACACGCCGCCGGCTGGATGGCCGCGGATGGAACGCTGCTCATGGTGCGCGAGGACGTCGGGCGGCACAATGCACTGGACAAGCTGATCGGGGCGGTGCTGCGCGCGGGCATGCGCCTGGACACGGGCGTGGCGCTGATCACCAGCCGCGCAAGCTTCGAGATGGTGCAGAAGGCCGCCACCGTCGGCGTCCCGATCCTGGCAGCGATCTCGGCCCCCACCGCCCTGGCCATCCGCGTCGCGCACGAGACCGGCCTGACCTTGGTAGGATTCACACGTGCCGGCACGCACAACGTGTATGCCAATGGCGAGCGCCTGACCGGCTGATGAACGCGATTGCGCAGGGCGGCCATGCCAGGGAGTTGGAACACCTGCACCGCAGCTCCTCCTCACGGTGCCGTCCCTCTTCCATGGTGTCGTCCTTCTCCATGGGTGTCGTCCTTCTCCATGGTGTCATCCCGAGCGTAGCGAGGGATCCTGCTCTTCGTACATCACTGCAAGATGTCTCGCTGCGCTCGACATGACACCGGTGGTGTGGTGCCATCCCCCACGGTGCCGTTCCTCACGGTGCAATCCCTGACAGGGATGCACACGCCGCAGCTCGTCAATCGCCGTAGGTCAGCCCGCGTGCCTTGCCCCAGAACACACGGTACGACAGGACCGTGTACGCGACGATGAACGGCAGGACGATGAGCGTACCCACCAGGACGAAACGCAGCGATTTGTCCGCTGCGGCCGCATCCCAGATGGTGAGACGATCGATCACCAGATAGGGGTACAGGCTGTAGGCGAGGCCGGCGAAGGCAAACACGAACACCCATACCGCCAGCACGAAGGGAAGCCATTCTGCGCGCGATGCGCGCTCGCGCAGCCGCGCCGTCGCCACTGCGATTCCGGCCAGGGCGGCGGCGGTGAGCAGCGGCAGGGGCAGCAGCCACAGCGTGCGTGGCCAGGCGAACCACTTGTCCATCACGCGCGGACTGGCGAACGGCGTGGCTGCGCTGATGAGCA
>JAHCKU010000270.1 GCA_026125625.1 Burkholderiales bacterium
GCCTTCGGTCAGGACGGCACGGCGCTGTTCAAGGCCAAATGCACGCTTTGCCACAGCCAGAGCAAGGTTCTGGACGGCGTGCGCAAAATCGCCGAGGCGGAACGCCCGGAGCATCTGGAGAAATTCCTGGCCGGCCATCATGTGCCCGATGCCGCACAGCGCGAGGCGATCGTCGGCTATCTGCTCGAAGCTGCACGCTAGCGGCTCTGCGTGCAGCCGTGCGGCCGGCGCGGCAGTGAGCAGCGTGATTTTGGTTACCATTACGCTGGCCGCGTCACACTGGACGCGGCGAATCGGAGCGAGGAGAGTCCGGTGATGAAGAATGCGCGGCGACACTGCGAGGTCGAGGAAGCATGAAGATCCTGCTCGGCTGCATCGCGGACGATTTCACCGGTGCCACCGACCTGGCCAATACGCTGGTCAAGGCGGGCATGCGCACCGTGCAACTGCTCGGCGTCCCGCGCGGCACGCTCGACGTACCGGAAGCCGACGCCGTGATCGTTGCGCTGAAGTCGCGCAGCAACCCGGCGGCGGAGGCGGTGCAGATGTCGCTGGGCGCCCTCGAATGGTTGCGGGCAGCCGGCGCGCGTCAGTTCTATTTCAAATACTGCTCGACATTCGACTCCACCGATGCCGGCAACATCGGACCGGTGGCCGATGCCCTGCTCGATGCGCTGGGTGCCGACTTCACCGTCTTCAACCCTGCCTTTCCGACCAACAAGCGCACGGTCTACAAAGGTTATCTGTTCGTGGGAGACGAGCTGCTGTCGGAATCCGGCATGCGCCATCACCCGCTCACGCCCATGACCGATCCGTCGCTGGTGCGCGTGCTGCAGCGACAGACCACACACAAGGTCGGCGTGATGCAATACGGCACGCTGGTACAGGGTGCCCCGGCGGTGCGCGAGGCGTTCGATACGCTGCGCGCTGCCGGCGTGCGCCACGTCGTGCTCGACTCCATTACCGACGAGCATCTGTTCACGCTGGGAGAAGCGTGTGCCGATCTCCAGCTGATCACCGGCGGCTCGGGCATGGCCATGGGCCTGCCCGCCAACTTCGTGCGGGCCGGGCTGATGCGCAGCGGGCAGAGCATGCCGCTGCCGCACGTCACCGGCCCCACTGCCGTCCTCGCCGGCAGCTGCTCGACGGCGACGCAAGGGCAGGTGGCGCACATGAAGCGTGATCATCCGACCTTCGAGCTCGACCCCCTGGCCATGGCGGCCGGCCGCGACGTGGCCATGGAGGCACTGACCTGGGCCGAGAGCCGGCTGTCCGAGAAACCGATCCTGATCTATTCGACTGCCACGCCCGAGCAGGTGGCACAGGTGCAGCAGCAGCTGGGGCGTGAGCATGCCGGCACGTTGGTCGAGCACACCCTCGGGCGTATCGCCCAGGGGCTGGTGCAGCGTGGCGTACGCCGTCTGGTGGTCGCCGGCGGCGAGACCTCCGGCGCGGTGGTCGGTGCATTGGGCGTGGAGGGTCTCACCATCGGTCCGGAGATCGATCCGGGCGTGCCGTGGACCTTCGGCATCGGCCAGCCGCCGCTCGCACTGGCTTTGAAATCCGGCAACTTCGGTGGACCGGACTTCTTCACGCGTGCGTTTCGCATGCAACCCCGGGGTTGAGGAGTAAAGCGTGAACGAAACCCGGCTGCGCGAGGAGATCTGCTACTTCGGCAAATCCCTGTTCGATCGCGGGCTCGCTTTCGGCAGTGCGGGCAACATCAGCGCGCGCGTCGACGACGGCTGGCTGATGACGCCGACCAACTCATGTCTGGGGCGCCTCGATCCATCCGCATTGTCGAAGGTGGATCTGCAAG
Organism: Burkholderiales bacterium; assembly: GCA_026125625.1. GTDB lineage: Bacteria > Pseudomonadota > Gammaproteobacteria > Burkholderiales > SHXO01 > SHXO01. The sequence continues at coordinate 1,820 of JAHCKU010000270.1, forward strand.
GCAATCTGCTGTCGGGCCCGCAGCCGACCAAGGAGGCCTTCCTGCATCGGTCGATGTACGCGCAGCGCTCGCACACCGGTGCCATCGTGCACCTGCATTCGACGTATTCGGTGGCGGTATCGGTGATGGCCGATGTCGATCCGCAGCAGCCGATCCCGCCTCTGACTGCCTATTACGTGATGAAGATCGGAAAACTGGCGCTGGTGCCGTACCATGCACCGGGAGATCCATCGCTGGCCGACGCGGTGCGCGAGGTGGCCGGCAGGCATCACGCCGTGCTGCTGGCCAATCATGGTCCCGTGGTCGCCGGAAAGGATCTCGAAAGCGCGGTCTATGCAACCGAAGAGCTGGAGCAGACGGCCAAGCTCTACCTGCTGTTGCGCGGCGAGAAGGTGAAGTTGCTGGCGCCCGACGAAGTCGCGGCGCTGGTGCAGAAGTATCCGTCCTGAATTCGTCCAACTCTACGTGCCATTGGAGCGCTCATGTCGATTTCTCATCTGAAGATTGCCGTCGCGCTGGTTGCCTGCACCGGCTTGAGTGCCTGCGCTTTTTGGAAGCAACCGGAGGTGCCGCAGGGGGCAGGCAGCGGCGTTGCACTCTATAACAGCAATCAGCTCACGCCCGCACAGTATCAGGTCGTCGAGCATATCTGGATCGATGACTGGCACAGCAACGTGCGCATACCGACCTTCGCCAGCGTCGACGAAGGTATCGCCGCGCTCAAGGACAGGGCTGGCGCTGCCGGCGCGACCGGGTTGATCCATGCGATGTGCCTGGATGGCACCGGGTACGCTGCGGGTCGCCTGCTATGCTACGGCGATGCCATTCACCTGAACTGATCCGTCCATGACCACCCACGCAGGAGGAGCCCATGCACACAGTCAAGGCCTGTCTGATCGCTGCCGCGTTGTCCGCGGCAGCAGGTGCCGTGTCGGCGCAGCAGAAACCGGAGGAAGCGATCAAGTATCGCCAGTCCGCGCTGTTCATCCTCGGCCAGAATTTCGCGCCGCTGGCAGCCATGGCCCAGGGCAAGATGCCCTACGACAAGGACGCCGCGGCAAGCCACGCCGCGATAGTGGAGTACATGTCCAGGCTGCCGTGGGATCGCTTTGGGCCGGGCACGGAGCGCGGTGGCAACACCAAGGCCAAGCCGGAGATCTGGTCCAATCTGGACGACTTCAACGCCAAGAGGGACAAGATGCAGAGCGAGGTCGGCAAGCTCGCACAGGTGGCGAAGACCGGTGACTTCAATGCGCTGAGGACCCAGGTGGGCGAAACCGGCAAGGCGTGCAAAGCCTGTCACGACGATTACCGCAACAAGTAAGGGCCAGGCAGCGGACGTGGCGCTGCGCTTGGCGCCTCGTCCTTTCCATGCCGACCGCGATCAGTCGGCCACCAGCAGCCACACTGCCGCTGCGCTGGCGCCGAGCAGCAGTGCCGCGAGCCACAGGGGGGCGCTGCGCGGCGCAGCGCTCTGGTCATCGTCGTGGAGCAGCTTGTCGCCGGTGATCATCGGCAGGATCAGATTCTCGCGTTTGACCACAAGATAGAACAGCGCGGCCAGGATGTGCACGGCGATGAGGCCGAGCAGCACGTTGAAGTTGACTTCGTGGATCACCGTCAGCAGGTCGCTGGTCTCCTTGGACACGCGTGCAGCGAGCGGGCCTTCGAGCATGATGTCGTCGTTGGCGAACAATCCGGTGCCGGCCTGAATCAGCAGGCTCAGCAGCAGCGCCATCACCATCCAGCCGCCGAGCGGGTTGTGTCCCGGATGAAACTCCCTTGAACCGCGTATCAATCCGATGCCGTAGCGCACCGCTGCCGCCGGGGAGCGCACGAACGAGCTGAAGCGTGCGTGCGTGCCGCCGAAGAATCCCCACGCGATGCGGAACAGGATCAGCATGAGCACGGTCAGGCCGCTCCACTGGTGAATCTGCATGGCGTTGCCGCCGATCTCCGCGCTGATCCAGGAGGTCGCGATCAGTATCACCAGCATCCAATGGAACACGCGCACCGGCAGATCCCACACACGCATTCGTCGCCTCGTGCCCGCAGATGTTTTCATGCCGTCAGCCCTTGAAAGGTGCCGGATGTGGGACAGGGTAGGCATGCACGTTCGCCGAACGCCGGAACATGACCAGCAGCCCGGGTCCGATCAGCGCCAGGGCGCAGCCGGAGAGCAGATTGAAGTAGGCCGAAGCCGGTGTGGCGGTCTCGAGGACCGACTGGGTGATCTCGTCCGGGTCGTAGTAGACGGTCACGGTGCGCCCCAGCGGATATCGCTCGAGGTGGGCGAATGCTCGTTCACGCGTGTCATCGAAGCGCGTCTTCCCCAGGGAGAGACGGCTGGACACCACCATGCGTCCGTCCACCGCATACGAATAGGTGACCCTCGGGCGCCATTGCGCGCCCTGCGAGCCCGGCACCGGCAGCACGTCGGAGGATTCGATCACGCCCGCTACCATGCGCCAGTCCTCCACCTGACGCGCCTCGCGGATGCGTTCGCCACCCTGCATCATCATCATCAACCCGATCAGCGAGAAGGCGGCGCAGAACGTCATCACCAGCATTCCCTGGATACGCACCTCACCCAGCAGGCGCTGGGGTGCATCCGCGGGCAGCGTGGTGTCCATCGCCGCCGGGTAGGCTGGTGGCTGTGGCGGGGCTGGGGTTTGCGGCTGCAGCTGCACGCTGCGCAGGCCATGTTTTCTGCCTCCGGATCGCGCCATCCGCCGCTGTCTCGATTTGTACATCAACTCCTCGGTCGTACCTGATACGCGATGCAGCGGGCTTTGCGTCCGACTCCGCGTGCGTGCATTGCCGCTAAGTGTATCTCCACAGCGACAAGGGCGGGATGTTCAGAACCTGGGCGACTGAGCGACCCGCGGCCAGGCGATGATCGCGCGTGCCTGTTACGCCGCTGCGGCAACCGGCTCGACCGCTGCCAGGGCGTGCAGGATCAGGTCGGGATCGTTGGCGGCGAGCGCACGCGCATCCGACAGCAGCCGGCGCCACTCGCGCGCCCGCGGCTGTCCGTGGAACAGGCCCAGCATGTGGCGGGTGATGCTGCGCAAGGGCGTACCCCGCGTCACCTCGTCGCGGGCGTAGGCATGCATGCCCAGCGCCACCGCTGCCCGGGAAGCGGGCGCCGGGTCTCCCAAGGCATGCGCCAGCCGGGCCAGCACCCATGAGTCATGATAGGCGCTGCGCCCGAGCATCACGCCATCCACGTGCTGCAAGTGTCCG